>JBCBWJ010000340.1:0-3811 GCA_039817165.1 Pseudomonadota bacterium
CGGGCATCAGCTCCAGCGCGGCCTCCATGAAGGGCGCAAACTGATCCCAGTCTTCTGGTAGTTCGAGAAAGGGCCTGTTCCCTTCGATACCGTATGGATCCCAGCATTTCGCGTTCGGTTCAAACCCGCCGATCACCAGTTTGCCCGCGTCACCCTTGATGTAGATGCCCAGGTCAAGGTCGCGGATCACAGGCACAGGGTCCGGCAAATCCGCCATCGGTTCGGTCACGACATACATGTGTTCCACGGCTTGCAACGGCAGCGGCACCCCGGCAGTCGCTGCCAATTCCCGGCTCCAGGCCCCGGTGGCCAAAATGACAGTGTCTGCCAAAACCTGAGTGCCGTCTGCCAAAGCCACACCGGTCGCCCGCCCGTCTTGCGTCAGAAGACCTGTCACCTCGACCCCTTCTCGAATGTCGACCCCACCGGTTTTCGCCCCGCGCGCGTAGGCCATACAGAGGTCCACCGGACTTACATTACCGTCCTCGGGCACATAAAGGGCGCCCGCATGAGCGCCTAGATCCAGCCCCGGCATGCGCACGTCCGATGTCTCGATCACCCGCGGAGTGAGGCCTTGCGTCACGCCCAGATCCGCAATCCTGTGAAGCTCATCCATTCGTTCAGGCCGCCGCGCCAGCCAATACCCACCAGTGCGCTTGTAGCCTGTGGACAGCCCCGTTTCCGTCTCCAGCTTCGGAAACAGCTCCAACGCATAGCTCGCAAGCCGCGTCATATTCGGTGTGGCGCGCAATGGTCCCACGATGCCCGCGGCGTGCCAAGACGTGCCAGAGGTGAGCTGATTGCGTTCCAGCAGCACGATGTCTTCCACGCCCCGTTGCGCCAGATGATATGCAATCGAGAGCCCGATCGCGCCGCCTCCGATGATCACAGTGCGGCCCATCAAAAGTAGTCCCTGTCTGGCGTCTCGGCCTTGCGCATGGCGATATAGTCTTGCAATGCGGCATCGATTTCAGGGTCAAGCACGGGGTCTTCATAGCCTGCCAGCTGTTCTTTCCACCGGGCATTTGCGCGCGTCGCGGCATCGACCTCGCCTTCGGCCTTCCACTGTTCAAAAGAGGCGTCATTGGCCATCCAAGGCCGAAACAGCGCGGACATGAAGTTCGCCTGCGTGTGCTCAGATCCAAGAAAGTGGTTGCCTGGCCCGGTCTGGGAAATGGCATCCATGGCCTGGGCGTTCTCGCTGAGGTCAATGCCGTTGAAAAACCGGCCCAGTTTCCCGCATAGGTCATGATCAAGCATGGTCTTCTCAAAAGATGTCACCAGCCCACCTTCCAGCCAACCTGTGGCGTGGTTGATCACGTTGGCGCCTGCAAACAGGGACATCATAAGGCCCCAGCACGCCTCTTGCTGGCTTTGCCCGTCGGGCACTTTTGATGATGAAAGCGTGCCCACCGTATGCAGTGGAACGCCCAGTCGTCGTGCCAATTGCCCGGCCCCCAGAACCATCAACCCGGCCTCAGGCGTGCCAAACGTGGGCGCGCCGGTTTGCATCGACATGGTCGAGGCAAAAGACCCCATAAGGCAGGGCGCGCCAGGGTTGATTAGCTGCACCAGCGTCAAGGTGGCCAACGCCTCGGCCAGCACTTGGGACAGCGTGCCGGCGACGGTGGTGGGCGACATCGCACCCGTAAGCACCCACGGCGTGCAGGCCACCGGCTGTCCAGCACGGGCGTAGACCTTGAGCGAGCCCGACATGTTGGCATCCATGACCAAGGGTGCGTTTGTGTTGCAGACCGCGTAGAGGGTCGGTTTATCTGCGTCGCCAAACACAATCCGCGCCATATCGACGGCATGGCCCGCGCGCTCTTCTCCGATGAACGCGCCCATGAAACAGCGGTCCGACCATCTGATATGAGCATAGAGCATGTCGAGATGGCGTTTGTTCGCGGGCAGGTCCACCGGTTCACACACCACGCCGCCCGAGTGGTGCAGCCAAGGCAGCGTCTGATGCAGTTGGACGAGACGGGTGAAATCGCTATAGGTCGCATAGCGGCGCCCTTTGTCCAGGTCATGAACGAAGGGCGGACCCCATGACGGGCAGAGTACACTCGTGTCGCCCCCCATCTCCACCGAGTTGTCAGGGTTTCGGGCCGTTTGTTCAAACCGAGAGGGCGCGGTCGCTTGGATCGTGCGGCGGCAAAACCCGGGCTGAAATCTCACGCGCGTGCCGTGGACGTCACATCCGGCTTGGGCAAAGATGCCAAGGATCTCTGGATCGTCGTGAAATTCCATCCCCGTTTCAGTGAGGATCTGATCGGCATTTGCCTCGATTTGTTCCAGACCCTCGTCGCTGAGCACAGGCATAGGGGCTAGCGCGCGGCGGATGAACGGCGCACGAGGCGGCACGTAGGCCATTTTGCGCGCGCGTCGACGAGGGGGGCGAGGGGTGTTCATAAATGCGATGCTACGCCGCTGGATTGACACTGGTCTACGAAAAGTCACTAGTATGAAGAAAATTTATACTAAGGTTCGCCCATGACCCAGCCTCGCCAGTTTAGCCCAGGCATGATCCGCTCATTAGAGGTGCTGGTGGCGGTGGCTGAAACAGGGCAAATGCGCTCTGGTGCACGCCTTCTTGGCCTCAGCCAACCGGCGGCCTCCCACCATATTGCAGCGCTTGAGCGGGAGTTCGGCGTGTCGCTTCTGGATCGCTCCACGCGCCCGGCTCGGTTGACGCTTGCAGGCACGCGATTGCACGCTCAAGCGGTACGCATTTTGAACGCAATGGTGGACATGGAAACAGAGATGCGGCGCACCGGCCGCCCGTCCATTTCCATGTTGCGCGTCGGCCTGCAGGCCTCGATCGCCACCACGCTGACCGCGCCGCTTTTGACCCTGTTCAAAGACCGCTACGGGGTGGAGGATATGACGCTTCATGCGGGGCAAAGCGGGGATCACGAACGGCTCTTGCGCACCAAGCAGGCCGATCTTGCCATCACCTCTGACCCGTTTCTTGATCTCGACGGGCTAGAGCGGCACAGCGTGCTTCGGGAAAGCTTCTTGCTGGTCTTGCCAGCCTCCGACACGGGGCCCGTGGACAGCCTCGAGGCGGTACTGACGCGTTTGCCGCTCGTGCGTTTTGCGAACACGACCTATGCGGGTCGGCTGATCATGCAACACCTGAGACGTCTGCGGTTTGAACCGGGGCGTGTCATCCAAGCGGATCGCTCCTCGATGATCACCTCCTGCGTCGCGCAAGGCATGGGGTTCAGCCTCTTGACCCCAACTCTGTTGATCGATGGCATGGTAGAAAACATGGCCTTGCGGATTTGTCCGCTCCCCGTCGCCGGGCTTTCTCGTGCGCTGACCGTGGTCGCCCGCAAAGGGGAGCTATTGGATCTGCCCGCCGTCACCGCAGAGAAAGTGAGACCTGTTTTGAGCCACCAAGTGGCGCGCTTTGTTGGTGAGATTGGCACAAAAGCTTTGCGGGTGGATGCGGCGTGAGGGATCGCGCCGCGTATCTTGCCTCCGGCGTGGATATTTAGGGCAAAAAGAAAGGTGCAGGTCTTTCTATTCTTATTGCTGAAATTTTCCGGGGGGTGGGGGGGCTGGCCCCCAAGGACAGTGCGTTTGGGGGCTGGCCCCCAAATGCGCTTGGCGGGGAAAGCCCGCGTCAGCGCCCCTTCCAGACAGGATCGCGCTTTTCGGCGAAGGCTTTCGCCCCTTCCAACTGATCCTCTGAGGCATAAAGCGCATCCACCGTGCCAAACTGCCTCTTGGTGATCCGGTTCATTGCGTCCTGAAATGTCATCGCCTCTGCCTCGCGCACGATCTCTTTGATCGCGGCATA
>JBCBWJ010000341.1:0-3810 GCA_039817165.1 Pseudomonadota bacterium
AAGCCTGCCGCTTTGTAGGACGACTTGGGGAGGCCGTGAATTTGCTTGAAAGGGCGCTTACAATTGTGCCGGAAAACACCGCGCTGCAGGGCCGCATCCTCCAGCGCCTGTCGCGGGCACAATGGGCGGCTGGCTGCAAGCTCCAAAGTCGTCGCTTGGGTGACGCGTCCCTCGATGTGCTGAAGGGGAAGGAGACAGAAGATCTGGCCATGGCGCTCGCCAGCCGCGCCCAAGTCGCGATGTCAGACTATGATATGGAAATGGCTCACGATCTGGCCAGTCAGGCTGAAGACATGGCACGTCGTTTGGGCCGAACGGACATCATCAGTCACGCGCTCAGCACGATGTCTCTCACCTCGCTCTTTGATAGTGCGAGGATGAACAAGATGTATGAAGACAGCATCAAGGCCGCCCAAAACGCGCAAAGTCCAGTGAACCTGGTACGCTGCTATGCAAATGGTGGCGTCGTAAACTGGTATGGCTTGCGCTTTCAGGACGCGCTGGATCTGTGCGAAAAGGCTATTTCTACGGCCTATGAGACGGATACGACGGAACAGATTGAATTCCACCGAGGCTATCGTGCCTATAACCTGGAACGTTTAGGCCGTTGGGACGAAGCCCTTGAGGAAGCCGCAGATGTACTGTCGCGCCCGTTGGAGTCAGCCTCCCCTGCGATCATGCTGCGCCTTGCAATGGCGCGGATATCAATCCGGCGGGGTGAGAGCGATGGCGCGGATGAAGAGGCCGACATCATCGAGAGATTGGGCCTGGAAGAAGACCGCCGCCACGTCTGCGACGTCGCAGCTTTCGTCGCAGAGAGGGCCTGGCTGGGCCTGAGCGATCCAGACGCGGCACAAAAGGTCATGGATGCAGCTTTGGCTGAGCCCATTAAGCCGATGCTTGTGGAGGAGCTTTGGGATTGGCAGCGCCGTCTCACGCCGTCCCGCCCGGTTTTGGAAAGCGCCGATTTGCATGCTCCCTACCGGGCCGCCATGGCCGGCGATTGGGAAGGTTCTGCTGAAGGTTGGAAGAAGGCTGAAGATCCTTACCATGAAGCGCTGGCCCTCGCGGATGGCCCTGACCCCGCTGTAGCGCGGTCGTTGGAGATCTTGGATAGGCTTGGCGCCGGTAAGGTTCGCGATCAGGTGCTTGCGCAAGCCAAGGCGCGGGGCCTCACGGTCGATCAACCCGTCAATTCGCGCCAGTCAACGCGGGAGCACCCAGCGGGTCTGACCAAACGGCAAATGGATGTTCTGACGTTGATGAATGACGGCCTTTCAAACGCCGAGATCGGCGAGCGGCTCTTTATCTCTCCCAAAACTGTCGATCACCATGTGTCCGCGATTTTGGGCAAGCTAGAGGTCAGTTCTCGTGGTGAAGCAGCCGCCTTTGCCCGCGATGCTGGCTGGATTGGTCCCTTGTGAGCGTTCCAATTGTGGTGTCCGTAAGGACCAAAATGATTATGCACTGGGCGCAACTTGTGGCCACGGTGGATAAGCAAATCGGGGCGGCAACATCATGCGCCGCCCGGAAACACGTCTAGCTCAAGTGTTCGACTGCCTTGCACTCGTCAGCACCAAAACAGCGAACGCCCGGAGTAATGAGAATGCCGTTGATGTAGCGTCCATGCGCGGACCATGTCGTCCTGTTTTGGCCCTGAACTCGGCAGACTTTGGGTTTCACCATTCCGGTCAAATAGACCACTCAGAAACCTCATGACTGCACCCCTTTGGCCTCGAGGAAATATGAAAGCTGTTCGAGGAAACCATATTTCCGCATCATTGCGTCACCCTCTGGCGTACGCGTTGCCATTCTCAGGCCGTCGAGGTCGTGCACATCTACGACCACGGCGATTTGGTTGGGATCGTTGGGGTCATCCAAAATCTTGGCAGGTCCTGCATAGGCGCCCAACAGCGCGTCATGCTCGGCGTGAAATGCCTCAAGCTCTGCTGCGTCTGGTTTGTGAGAGATGCGTGCGATTGAAACCATTAGGGTCATGATCTTGCTTCCTTTTTCTGTCTGAACCGTCGCTTTTTCGCGACTGAAGCAAGGATTGCGCAAAACCTACTGTGGGATAAGATGGGTATTATTCGCTTTATAATTCGATAGGATCGAACAATGATCGATCAATTGCGTGCGATGGCGATTTTTCAATCGGTCGCTGAGTTAGGCTCCTTTCGCGGGGCTGCTAGTAAGCTGAACCTGTCCCCATCGGTGATCAGTCACCACATTATCCAGTTGGAAGACCAGCTTGGCTTGCCGCTTCTTTACCGCTCGACCCGGCGCATGTCGCTGACCGACGCAGGCCGTGACTTGCTTGCTGCCAGCCAACGCATGACATCAGCCGCGCAAGAAGGGCTTGCCGCTATCAACCGGCGCGTTGAACAACCTGTTGGCACGCTGACAATTACCGCCAATGCCTCAAGCTCAGAGCGTCCTTATGCAGATCTTTATGCCGGTTTCGCGCGGGCCTATCCCAAGGTGCAGTTGACCCTTCACATGTCTGACAAGAATGTAAATCTGGAGGGGTCGCAATACGACGTGGCCATTCGCGGTCGCATGACGGATCTGAGCGACAGCACCTACAAAGCGCGCAAACTTGGCAGCCTGGAGTTCTGCATTTTTGCCTCGCCTGACTACGTTCGTGACCGTCCACCGCTGAAGACTGTCGATGATCTTGCAGATTGGGACCGCATCGCGTGCCCGGCAATTCCGTGGGCTGGTATCGCGACAACTATTGATGGCACCGCACCAACGCGCGAGCCGAGATGCTTGATGACTTGCGATAACTATGCGATGGCCCGCGCATTTGTTGAGGATGGCATGGGGTTCATGATCGAAACCTATCCCATCGTTGCAGAAGCCTTACGGGACGGGCGACTGGTGGAGCTGCTCCCAAATGTCAGGCTAAGGCCTGTCGATGTTTATGCTGTCTATCCCGCAAACGCCCCGCGCGACAGTCTCGCCAGATTGTTCGTTGACTATGCTCTTGCGCAAAAATGGCTCTTCGGAGGCGGTGGATCACAAACGTGAGATTAAAAATACACACGCAGCACTCAAGAGCCTCGCTGTTGGGAGGCTGACAATAGAGCGGTTGAGACAAAGTTGCGGTTTATCCACATTTTACTGACAGAACTTTGCTTGGTGAGATTGTCAGCCGCGAATGGCCGGTTTGGTGACGTGCGATGCACGGCAGCGATTTGGTTCACCAGGCGCCATGAGATGCTGCGTCAGCAAAAGCCGCAGCTGCACAAGTCCGCTTTGTCCCGCATTCAGCCAAGGGCCCACCGTGCAGCTAAGGTCCGGAGCGAGTCTGCTGTCACCGTCAGGAGATGAACTCCTCGCCCCCGATATAGACGCCTTCGATCTCAAGGTCTTCTGATAAGAGCAGAACATCCGCGGCCCTACCAACTTCGAGACTGCCGTGATCTGCCGAAATTCCGGCCAGCACCGCCGGAGTCTGACTTGCAATCTTAATGGAGAGTACCGCAAAGTATGGGGCAGTTAGGCGGCGATGGGCGTATCTTCCTGAGATTTCAGGCCTGGATACCAATGCTCAAATTTTGTCCTGAGGGTTCCATCAAGTGTACGGGTTCGGGTTTGCAGCATAAGATGAGCCCCCTGTTTTGACCAACGCATCTGCTGTTTCTTGCCAAAGCGCTTTCCAACGACCGTGTTGACGGTGCTCTCGACAAAGCCGGTAGAGACGCGCTCGCCGTATCGCCGCCGTTCGGCATAGTTCGGGATCATGTCCTTGTTGTTGGCAATGTAGGTTTCGAATTCTGCAGCGGTTTTGCGCAGGGCCTTGAT
>JBCBWJ010000342.1:0-3804 GCA_039817165.1 Pseudomonadota bacterium
AAACCGTGCTGTCCAATGTCTGGCGCGATTTCTCTGCGGCCATTTCAGAGACGTCAGAGTTGCGCATTTCTGAAGTGCTCGACAAACTCGACGACGCGCTCGCGCCACAGCTCTACCCGCCTCGCGAAGACGGCTCTGATCCGCGCATCTGCCCCAAATGCGGCGTGGGCAGTTTGCACCTGAAAACATCGCGAACCGGCGGGTTTGTCGGCTGTTCCAACTATCCGGAGTGCCGCTACACCCGCCCCATCGGTGGCGAGGATCAAGGCGGGGACAGGTTGCTGGGCGAAGATCAAGGCGACGAGATCTTCCTGCGCTCTGGTCGGTTTGGGCCCTATGTCCAGCGTGGCGAGGTGACCGAAGAGGTGAAAAAACCACCGCGCGCCAGTCTGCCCAAAGGTTGGAGCGCTGATGACATGGACCTGCAAAAAGCGCTCACCCTTCTGAGCCTGCCGCGCGAGGTAGGGCCGCACCCTGAAGATGGGGAGATGATAGAGGCGGGCATCGGGCGCTACGGGCCTTTTGTGAAACATGGCAAGCTTTACGCCAATCTCAAAGAGGTCGATGAGGTCTTCACAATCGGTATGAACCGCGCGGTGGAAGAACTGGCGAAGAAAGCCGCGTCTCGGGGTCAGGGGCGCGGGGCTGCGGCCAAGCCGCTAAAAGAATTGGGCGAACACCCGGAGGATGGTGGCGCGGTCAATGTGATGGATGGGCGTTACGGCCCCTACGTGAAATGGGAAAAGGTAAACGCCACGCTTCCCAAAGAAGTGGAGCCAGACGCAGTGACCATGGATATTGCCGTGGCCCTCATCGCGGAGAAAGCCGCGAAATCAGGCAAGGGCAAACGCAAAGCGCCTGCCAAGAAAAAGGCAGCCCCAAAAAAGGCAGCGGCCGGCAAATAGATTTCAGGCCTCCGGCGGGGACATTTAAAGCAACAAGAAAGAGACGACGTGTCCGCTCCTTTCTTGTGGTTTTAAGTATCCCGGGGGTACGGGGGCTGGCCCCCGCGTTTGCTGCAGGTGCAAACTCTTGGATTGACACTCTGACGACGCCCGGCCAAAACCATGCAAAATTCATCGCCAGGAGATACGTCATGGGCAAAATCTATGGCTCAGCGGCCGAGGCCCTCGAAGGGCTCTTGGAAGACGGCATGCTTATTGCTGCGGGCGGCTTCGGCCTCTGCGGCATTCCCGAACTTCTGCTCAAGGCCATTCAGGACGCCGGCACAAAAGACCTGACATTCGCCTCCAACAACGCGGGCGTGGATGATTTTGGCATAGGCATCCTTTTGCAGACCCGGCAGGTCAAAAAGATGATGAGCTCTTATGTGGGCGAGAACGCCGAGTTCATGCGACAATATCTGGCCGGTGAGTTGGAAATTGAATTCAACCCACAAGGTACGCTGGCCGAACGGATGCGGGCGGGCGGTGCTGGCATCCCGGGGTTCTACACCAAGACTGGCGTGGGCACGCAGGTGGCCGAGGGCAAAGAGCTCAAGGACTTTGACGGTGATACATATGTGCTGGAACGCGGCATCTTTGCGGACTTGAGCATCGTCAAAGCGTGGAAAGCTGATGAGACCGGCAACTGCATTTTCCGCAAGACCGCGCGCAACTTCAATCCGCCTGCTGCGATGTGCGGGCGGGTGTGCGTGATGGAAGTGGAAGAGATCGTGCCGGTTGGCAGTCTCGACCCGGACAGCATCCACCTGCCTGGCGTCTACGTGCACCGTATCGTTCAGGGCGATCATGAAAAGCGCATTGAGCAACGCACCGTGAGGGAGGGCTAGCCATGCCTTGGGATCGCAATCAAATGGCGGCGCGCGCCGCGCAAGAGCTTGAAGACGGCACCTATGTGAACCTTGGCATCGGCATTCCGACGCTCGTGCCGAACTTCATCCCGGAGGGCGTGTCCGTCACGCTGCAATCGGAAAACGGAATGTTGGGCATGGGGCCGTTCCCGATTTCGGGCTCTGAGGACCCGGACCTGATCAACGCAGGCAAGCAAACCATAACCGAATTGCCTGAGACAGCCTATTTCGACAGTGCTACCAGCTTTGGCATGATCCGCGGCGGCAAAATAGCCATGGCAATCCTCGGCGCGATGGAAGTGGCGGAAAATGGCGATCTGGCGAACTGGATGATACCCGGCAAGCTTGTCAAAGGCATGGGCGGGGCGATGGATTTGGTGGCCGGTGTCGGCCGCGTTGTGGTCGTTATGGATCACACGAACAAGCATGGGGACAGCAAGGTGCTCAAGGCATGCACTCTGCCGCTCACAGGCAAAGGTGTCGTGGACCGGATCATCAGCAATCTCGGCGTGCTCGACGTCACGCAAGACGGTCTCAAGATCGTCGAATGCGCGCCAGAAGTGAGTGAAGATGATCTGCGTGCTGCCACCGAAGCCAAAATCGTTTAGTTCGAAGCAAGCCGTAACGCGCAGGCATCCGTGATCAGCTGGGGCTGCGTCTGACATAGACCGCGTGCCACCTCAAACGCCGCCAGCACCTTTGGCACGTAGTCGCGCGTCTCTGCATAGGGCGGCACGCCTCCATGTCGCCGCACGGCCCCTTCCCCAGCGTTGTAGCCTGCGAGTGCCAACACGGCATCGTCATTAAATTCTGCCAGAAGCCAGTCAAGGTAGGCGACGCCGCCTTTTATGTTTTGCGAGCTCGACAAGCTGTCAGTGACACCAAAACGCGCGGCGGTGTCTGGCATAAGCTGCATCAGCCCTTGGGCCCCTTTGTGGCTTTCGGCCTGAACGCGGCCACCCGATTCAACCGCGATCACGGCCAGAACCAAGGCAGGGGAAACCTTTGACCCTATAGTGGCCTGCAGAATATCCGCGCCGTTGGCCGAGGCGATCTGTTGCATCACCTGCAGACGTGGCCCGGTCACGCCCTCCTTGTCCAATCGGGCAAAGGCCAGTTTCAGCCGGATCGACGGATCAGCGGAAAGGTCATAGGGCACATCGGACCAGAACCATGCAAAACTGCCAACAAGCGCGTCCCGCTCAGCTGGTTCCTCGTCCATCAAGGCATCATCAGTGCGCACAATGCCGCGCGAGAGTGTCTCGGCCTGTTCTGCAGGATCAATCTGGATCGTGATGCGATTGCCCGCAGCCCCTTGCGGCACCTTTTCACGTTTGAAGGTGAAATCTGGAAAAGGGGGCGGATCTTGCGCCAGTCCAGGAATTGTGGAAACCCAAACGCCCAAAACTGCGCAAATCACTGCGCGGGCCGCGATGCGGGGTGTCATAACTGCTCTGCCTCGTTTGCTTTTTGTTGATCCATAACTGAAAAATCTGGATTTTTCACCGCCTTTGTATGCTTTTTCGAAACGAAAGATGGGCCATCAGCAGCCCATTCGTTAATGAAATCACGCCGACTCAAAACAGGTTGAAACTTTTATTTGTTGTAAATCAGTAGGTTAAATCAATGCGAGCAAAAAAAATGACGATTCATAAAATGCCTAAAAAGCTGCCCAAATCCTGCCTGATTCCGAGGTCAAAAAGCTTTCATACCGCAACGGCAGCGGGCCATAGAGAGACGGCCCACACAAAGCTGAAGCGGTTGGAAACTGAAGCTTATAGATCCTTTGGAGGGACTAACCATGATCAAATTCATCAAAAACTTCCGTAAAGACGAAGACGGTGCCGTGACTGTTGACTGGGTCGTTCTGACCGCAGCCGTTGTTGGCCTGGGCGTTGCTGGCGTGTCCACAGTGTCCGGTGGTATCGGTTCGCTGGCGACCGCCATCCAGGAAGGCGTGTCCACGAAGACCGTTGCAAACGGCGACTAAT
>JBCBWJ010000343.1:0-3799 GCA_039817165.1 Pseudomonadota bacterium
AGTACCGCGCGACGGATATGAAATTCCCCGGACCGGGCAAGCTGACCATGAAGTTCGTGGGCGAGGATGGCACCGTGGACGAGCGCGAGGTGTTCGACGCCCCCGCCGCCGGTGTCTTCATGTCGATGTACAACCTTGATGCCTCGATCATTGATTTTGCGCGGGCGTCGATGAACTACGCGCTGAACCTTGGCTGGCCTTGCTATCTGTCCACCAAGAACACGATCATGAAGCAATATGACGGTCGCTTCCTGGAACTGTTCCAGCAGGTCTATGAGGAAGAGTTCGAAGAGAAGTTCAAGGCCAAGGGCATCCATTATGAGCACCGTCTGATCGACGACATGGTGGCCTGTGCGATGAAGTGGAACGGCGGGTTTGTCTGGGCGTGCAAGAACTATGACGGCGACGTGCAGTCCGACACGGTGGCGCAGGGCTTTGGATCGCTGGGGCTGATGACTTCGCAGCTGATGACGCCCGATGGGAAAATTGTGGAGGCTGAGGCCGCCCACGGCACGGTCACGCGTCATTACCGCCAGCACCAGAAGGGCGAAGAGACCTCGACCAACTCCATCGCCTCGATCTATGCCTGGACAGGCGGGCTGAAGCACCGCGCCAAGCTTGACGGGAACGACCCGCTGATGGGTTTTGCCACAACGCTGGAACGTGTGATCGTGGACACCGTGGAAAGCGGCCAGATGACCAAGGATCTCGCACTTTTGGTCGGGCCTGATCAGGGTTGGCTGACCACGATGGGCTTTCTCGAAAAAGTTGATGAAAACCTCAACAAAGCCCTGGCAGGTTGATTGGTCCATTGCTAGCGTCGGCCTAACGAGGGTTGACGCTAGGCGAAAATTCATGCGGTTTTTCAATGTGCTGGCAACACTCCTGTTGCCGCTTTTCATCCTGACCGCTTGCACCGGGACGGGGGCCACGTCAAAAGACGAAATGCTGCGCCTTGCCCGCACACAGCAGCCCAACACGGCTGTGATCTTCTGGGACAACAGGTTTGTGGCCGGGCTGGAACGCATCGTCTTTGCGCAAGACGACGTTCACAAGGGAGCGATCAGCCCCGGTCAGGTTCTGGCCGTGCCGCTACAGCCCGGAGCAAATGAATTCTTCATGAATTGGGAAGAGCTGCTGGACCTTCCGACCAGTACACCCGTGACACTCAACGCCAAGCCCGATGGGCCCAGCTTTTTCATCATCCGGGAAGTGAACGCGATCGTGTTTCGCTCCAGGGGGCTTGAGCCCGTGTCCAGAGGTGCCTTTCTGGCCGCAGTGCAACAAGCGCGGGTCGCGGAGCCCGAAGGCGAGCCCGAGGCGGAATGACTGACTGACTGGCCCGGACAAAAAGGGCTTGTCTTTGGGTTTTCGCACGGCCACCCGGGCAGATCAGTGCGCGCTCAAGGGTTGGGGCCGAACCGTTTGTAGAGGTCGATATCGTCCAACGTCACGGTCCCGGTCAGCATCAGCGCGGCCACAATGGCCCAGATCACGATGGCCACGCCCGTGGTGATCCACATCTTCTTGCGCAGGTGATGATGCTCAGGCGATCCTGCATGGGTACCGGGCACGATATCGCCCAGGTCGCCTTGGGTTTTCACCTTGATAGGCAGAATGGTCAGGAACGTCATGAACCAGATCACCAGAAACAGAACGAGGCCGGAAACGGGACCCATCAGACCTGCTCCAATTCTACGAGGCAGCCGTTGAAGTCTTTTGGATGCAGGAAGAGCACGGGCTTGCCATGGGCGCCGATCTTGGGCTCGCCAGTGCCCAGAACGCGGGCGCCGGTGTCTTTGAGGTGATCGCGCGCGGCGATGATATCCTCAACCTCGTAGCAGACGTGATGAATGCCGCCGGACGGGTTCTTTTCAAGAAACCCGTTGATGGGGCTATCCTCGCCCAGCGGGTAGAGCAATTCGATCTTGGTGTTGGGCAGCTCAATGAAGATCACGGTCACGCCGTGATCGGGCTCATCCTGCGGGGCACCAACATTGGCCCCCAGCGCGGCGCGGTACTGTTCTGCGGCCGCGTCGAGATCTGGCACCGCAATGGCCACGTGGTTGAGCCGTCCAATCATGGGATATCCTCGCCATTTCCAAGTTGCGCCGGTTATGCCGCGCCGCCGGGTGCGACGCAAGAACCTCCCTGTCGCAGGTCTTTCGGCCTGCTTAACGCTTCGTTCACCACGTCTTTGTAACGTGATTCATATCGCGACAGGACAGGAGCCGGAAGATGGATGACTTGGGCGTATTCGACCCCCGAAGACCGACCGCAAAGCGGCCTCTTCTGGGCATGACCGTACTGGTGGTGGAAGACAGCCGTTTTGCCTGCGAGGCGCTGCGCCTGATGTGTTTGCGCAGCGGCGCGCGGATCAGACGGGCCGACAGCCTTGCCGCTGCGGCCCGACACCTCAAGGTCTACCGACCGTCCGCGGTGATCATCGATATCGGCCTGCCGGACGGATCCGGCGCGGATCTGATACGCGATCTGGCCAGGTCTGAGCCCCGTGTGAGCATTCTCATCGGCATGAGCGGGGATGACGGCATGGCGGCCAGCGCGCTCAAGGCGGGGGCGGACGGGTTTTTGGCCAAACCGATCGTCAGCCTGGCCGCGTTTCAGGAAACCATGCTCGCGGCAGCCCCGCCCACGGGTTGGCAGTTGGGACCTCGAGTGATCTCTGAAGAGATCATCGTGCCGGATATCTCGGCCTATCGCGACGACATCTTTTTCATCTCCGAACTCTTGGCGGAGCGGCAGGATGGCCCGACACTCGACTATGTGGCGCAGTTTCTGGAGGGCGTGGCGCGCTCTGCCGAAGATGCACAACTGGCCCATGCGGCGGGGGTTTTGTCCTCGACCCCACCCGGAGAGGGGCGGCGAAGCGCGCAGGCCTCTCACATTCTGGAACTGGTGAACGAGCGGCTGCAAAAGCAATTGGCGATCTGAGACGTGCCAGGAACGGCACGGCTGACACCTCTCGCGAACCAGTCCAGGCGCGGTTAATCGAAGGACGGGTCGCTTGCGACCCGGACAAGCTTGGTCAGATCGCTCAATCGTTCGCGTTGCCGGCCGGTTGCATCGAAATTGCGGGGGGCGAGCCAGATCTCAAACG
The DNA here is from genome assembly GCA_039817165.1 of Pseudomonadota bacterium. GTDB lineage: Bacteria > Pseudomonadota > Alphaproteobacteria > Rhodobacterales > Rhodobacteraceae > Roseovarius. The sequence continues at coordinate 3,119 of JBCBWJ010000343.1, forward strand.
CCTCGGACAAGGCCGCCCAGTCGTGGTCAATGACGGCAAACCACGCGGTGTCGCGGTTGCGACCCTTGACCACTGTGGCCTGGCGAAACACGCCCTCGTAGCTCAGCCCCAAGCGCTGTGCGGCGCGGCGGGACGGCGCATTGAGCGCGTCGCATTTCCATTCAAACCGCCGGTAGCCCGCCTCGAATGCCCATTTCATCATCAGGTAATGCGCCTCGGTGGCCGCGCGGGTGCGTTGCAGACAGGGCGCCATGGCGATGTAGCCCAGTTCAATCGATCCACTGTCCGGTTTGATCCGCAGATAAGAGGCAAAGCCGCCAAGCTGGCCCGTGTCACGATCCTCGATGGCGTAAAAGCGGATGTCCTCGCCTGCCGTCGCGCCGCGCATCCATTTGTGAAACTGCGCGGCGGAGGCGAAAGGCCCCACCGGCATGTAATCCCACACCCAATCATGGCCATCAAAGGCGCGGTATAGCAGGGCAGCGTGTTTTTCAGCGTCCATCGCTTCCAGCCGGGCGTAGCGCCCCTGCAGCGGGGACATATCCGGCACGGGCGGTTCGGCCCAATTGGGTATGGTCGGCCCTACCGGCCTGTCCGTGCTCATGTTCCCCTACGCCCTTTGTTTTTACAGGCGCAGCATAGACACTTTGCTCTACAGCAACAGCCCCGGATCGTCGCCCA
>JBCBWJ010000344.1:0-3782 GCA_039817165.1 Pseudomonadota bacterium
CGATTGGTTACTTTCGAAGATATGCCGGATGAGTACTTTTCGCTAAATCCTAAAGACAAGAGTCCTTTAGATGATAGTTCGCTCAGGTACATAATGCGCAAAGAGGAGACCGTTATTAAATTCGATGCGGATGAATGGTATGAATATGTCCTTTATGACGATTATCGGGACTACGGCATTCTGATGATGGTTGCGGCGATTATTATTGCTTTTGGTTTGTTTATTGTCGAAGCGATATCGCCAGAGCTAAGGCCAATTCAATAGACACGAAAACAGTGTTGACTTTAACGTGTGAGGCTGGGCCACATGCGGTAGTTGGAGAATGCAACACGATGGAGAAAATTGGTAACAACACTTTGTGGTCGTTTGTTTCTGATCACCCGGAGATCAAGCGAGTTCGGAACCCGGTTCTTCGCCGAGACCCAGGGCACTTTGTGAAGACGTACTTCGAACTTGCAGCGAAGATCGCCGAGCTTCAATTCCATAATCGAGACCACGTCATCTTGTTTCGTGGCCAGTCCGCTGATTACCCGTCTAGTAAGGGTGGCAGCATGCTTAAGGCCTCGATATTCCGGCACGCGTCATCACAAAGTTTCTCGTTGGCGCTACTCAAGCGTCGTTTCAAGAGGCTGGAAATAGCGGAACGGTATCTCGTTGATCGATACAACGAGCAGCAGTTGCTGGGCAGAGAGCGGATCATGCGACACCGCATTCTTCGATGGTCAGTTCTGCAGCATTATGAAGTCTGCGACACTCCATTGCTGGACGTGACCAACTCTCTTCGAGTCGCAGCCTCCTTTGCCAGTCATCACAACTCTTCCGACGCCTTCCTGTTTGCGATTGCTGTGCCCAATTTGAGCGGAGCTATTACAGCCAGTTCTGAGGCGGGAATGCAGATTGTCAGACTCTCCAGTGCTTGCCCGCCCAACGCGATCAGACCGCACGTTCAGGAAGGCTACCTCCTAGGCGAGTACCCCGAAATAGTGGGTCCGGATCAGAGCGGTAAGTACAGTTACTACGAAATGGATTTCGGCCGGCGCCTGCTAGGAAAGTTTAGGTTCAAGCCGACGGGAGAGTTCTGGCACAGCGAGAACTACACCATGGCATCCGAAGAAGCGTTGTATCCGAAGCAACGCCGGGATCCGATGTTGTTGCTGACTAGAGAAATCAAGGAGGATCTTCCGTCACTCTGAGCTAACAGGCAGAAAAATTTCTATGGCAGTACAAATCCCTGAACTACGGCAATAGCTAATTGGCCTTAGTCCGTGAAGAGAATGGTGCTGCTTAGGTGACTTGAACTCCCGACCTGCGCAATGTGAATGGGAAGTTCTGCCAGCGTATCAACATCCGCTGGTCCAAAATAGATCAAAGCAACTCGAAAATATCCGCTCATGGGATCAATCTGCAGGATTCTTATGACTGTAATAGGACGAGCGGTCGCCAGAATCTATGTCCGCGTTTTGGGACAACCTGCCGTTCGTCCGTAGCTGATCAAAGGGCTGTGATGGCCAATTGAACGCTTCAGCATTCGGCGTCGATCCGGGCATAGTTGACGCGTTTTGGGCGGCAGCACAATGATATCGCAGTGTGCCTTCATTCTAAGGGGCACATCACCCGAAATGTCAGCCAGACGGGTTCAATCCGTTTCCAACCGACGCGCGCCGACCCCTTGCTCCCGTCTCTTGCCGTGTGACCTCGACGATGCCTGGCGGGCCTCGAAACCGCCCAAGCCAAGAAATCTCCTCTGCGCTGCGCGCATTCACCGCCAGACAAATTTCTTGCCCTGTCCGGTGCTCCGCTGCGCTGCGCCCGCGGGGCGGTTCAGACCCGTCCTGCGCCGTCCTGACGGTCCGGCGTCGACGGGGACAAGGGGTCCTCGAAAGACACATGGAAACGAAAGGAACCACACCATGGCCAACGCACTCGGATATGTCTCTGAAACCAAAACAGGCTTCGAAGGCGCTCTCGCAATGATGAACCTTGCCGCCGCGATCCGCATTGAGAAGAACGCGGAGAAAGCTACCGAAGGTCAGCCCGACTACCGCATCTTCGCCGGTGAAACCTCGACCGAGATTGGCGGCGGATGGCTGCGCAGGGCTAAAGGCTCAGGCCGGGACTACGTTTCGATCACGCTGGCAGACCCGCAAATCGGCCCTCGCAAGATCTACGCGAACCTCGCGCCGGTGAAAGGCAAGAAAGGGCGCCACGTCATCCTCTGGAACCCCGCCTGACGCGCGCAGGCTGACCACAAAAGCTCCAGCGCCGAACCAGACCGGCGCTGGGGCGCAGGCGCGGTTTCGCGCTTTGGTGGCATATCGATTGCTAAGTCCTGCGCAGGCAAGGCGGATCAGGACCGCGAGCAGAGTGTTTGAAGAAACCAGCGTTGTCGATCGCTACGACTATATGTCGACGCTCTCGTCCAGCCGTTGGGCCTGGGAGGCGGTGCGCCGCAATCCCGAACTGCGAGACGACGCCGCAAACGCGCCGCCAATCCATTACGATCACACAGAGCTCTTCGGGAAGATCCGGATGATGCGTATCCTTGAGCCGCATCGTGAGGCGGCCAAATGGGGCCTGTCCTTCTTTCCCAATCCAAATCAATCGGCCTATGAAGCCAGCGCATTTTGGTCCGACGATCTTTATCCGCGTGCCCTGGCCGTCCAGTGCGTGCCGCGCGGGATCGGCGAGGTGGATCTGAACTTCGTCCAGGCCGTCGAAGTGTGTGACCGTATCGACCATGTCATCACGCATTCAGGGCGCGAGCAGATCCTGCTGCGCGCCAATGGCCACGTGGCGCAGATTCGCTGCGAAGGCCTGTCCATGCAGGATGATGGGTTGGTCAAAATGGAACTCGCCATCGGTCAGCTGGGCGAGGCGGACGCCAAGATGGACGCGCTCGGCAGCCTGCGCACGCTGGTCGGCGAGACACCTGAACCGAAAACACAGAACTGGACCCGCCAGACGCTTGTCCTGCGCGATGCGATGATCGCCCTCGACTGCAATGACGCGGGTCTGACAGCGTTTGATACCGCATGCGTCATCTATGGCCGGGACCGCGCAGAAGACGCCTGGGCGGGTCCAAGCGAAGCCATGCACCAGAAGATGAAACGCGCGCTCAAACTTGGACGTCACCTGCGCGATGGCGGCTACCGCAAGTTCCTGACAGGCGCGATCTGACGCTGGCTTTCTCGCTTTTTGCGTACAACTGGCCGCCCGAACGTCGCCCCTGACGCGAACACCCTGATCGTGCCGCTGAACGCCGTCCGAAACGATTTCCCAAAACACTGTCACCACTTGCTTGGTTAATGGCGGGGTACACGAACCCGTCGCCAAGTTTGTCCCTCAACATTCGAAAGTCCTCCGGCAAGCTCTCATCGCTGTGTCAGCGAAAGCCACGGGAGGTCAGAAGATGAGCGCGAACGGAGCCGGCAAGAGCCCCTTTCTCACATCAGAAGAAGCGGCCCTCTATCTGCGCGTCAGTGAAGGCACGATCCGAAACTGGCGAGTGGTGGGGATTGGCCCGAAATACCGTCACCACGGACGCCGCATCGTCTACCATGTCGATGACCTGAACAGTTTCAATGGCTGGGGCAGGGCCAATGACACGAGCGACTGATCTGACCGCCGTGTCGATCGCCTATCGCAAGCGCCGCCGCAATCACCGCCTCCTCTTCGGCCAGCCGGCGCGTCTGGTCCGCCTCGACTGGCAACGCCGCCTCGCCGTGTTCGAGCCCGGAAGCGTCCTTGGGTATGAGCGCTGGCAAGCCAGCACATTCGGCACA
>JBCBWJ010000345.1:0-3700 GCA_039817165.1 Pseudomonadota bacterium
CTGTCGTCTTGGCCTTGTAGAAATTGCCGTCAAACAGCACCCGCGCCTCATTGCGGTTGGCGCAAGAGGCCAGCACCGCCACGATCAGAAAAACCGGCACCGTTTTGCGCAAAGTCACGCTCCAACCCATTGTCACGTCTCAACCCACCTCATTGATTTGGCCTATAGTATAAGCTTGCGAAATGTGGATAAAAAGGCCCCGCGTTGCATCCCGGTCGGGGACCACCGCGGCAATAGCTCAAAACACCTTGGAATGTGCAGGCCGCAACAACGGGCCTTTGTCGATGGCCACAAGGCTGTCATGAACATGAATACCCGACACCGACGCCTCCAGTTCAGGCACCTGCAAATCCTTGCGATGATAGGCGTAATGCATGTCGTCAATCATCTTGCGCAACGTGTTGTAGAAATTGTCAGGCGCACGAAACCCGCCGCCCATGCCCGACCAATACGCCGCATGCAGATCCTCGATCAGATAGGTGCCATAGACCTCCAACATGGGAAACAGCGTGTAAAGCGAGGCCGCGATATGCCTCATCTTGTGACTGCCATCGTCGAGCACCACATCCACGCCGCCCATTTCCTCCACCACATCGCGCAGGAAACCGGCATCCGTCTGTGACCCGATCCGCACCTGACCCGACAGCCCATTCAGCGCGGCACAATCGGGGTTGATGTCCACGCCGAACAGCACCGCGTCCGGGCCCAGAAACCGCCGCCACATCTGCAGGCTGCCGCCCTTGTTCACGCCAATCTCAAGCATCCGCACCGGCGTGCCGCGATAGCGCCCCAGGTAGCGGTCATAAAGCGGGATATAGTGGTGCCATTTGTGCACCTCGTAATCCCGCGTTGTGGCATAGATCTCCGCCAGATCGCCGTCATAGTTATAACGTTCGCGGATGTCGGCGGCGACATCGTCACCGATGAATTCATAGCGTTTGATCATGCTGGATCACTGCCCGTTTCTCGGCCCGTCATGGGGGCCGCCCTTGCGCCCCTCCCGCCACATCTGAAAGATCAGCCAAAAAGCAAACACGAAGCCCGCCAGCGCCACCAGATCACCCATGATCCGGGTGGATACGCTGAACCCTTCCTTTTCGGCGATCATCCCGAACAGAACCCAGCCGAGCCCTGTGCCCGCAATCACCAGCGCCGCGCGGCGCCCTTTTCGTCCTGCGGGGTCAGGCTGTGCCATGGCGGATCAGTAAACGTCGCCCTTGCCCACTTTCTTGGAAAACTCCGTCGCACCGCCCTTGGCAAGGATCTTTGCCTGTTTGACCCACTCATCGCGCGTCACACGGCCTTTGAAGCCCTCAAGGTTCTCATCCACCCACGCCACTTCCTTTTTCTTCCAGGCAGCGACCTGATCAAAATGGTAATAGCCCATGGAGTTCAAAAGCTTCTCAAGTTTGGGGCCCACACCCTTAATTTCCTTGAGATTATCCGGCTTGCCATCACGCGCCGCCGTCAGTCCTGCGGGCTTGTCGGCATCACCTGCCGCAGCGGCTGCCACCGGCTCGGCTTTTGGCGCGGGCTTCGCTTTTGGCTTGGCCGCCGGCTTCGGCTTCGGCGCGGCCTTGGGCTTTTCAGCTGCGGCCGCAGGGGCAGCGGTTGCAGCCTGCGGCGCGACCGCAGGCTTGGCGACCGGTGCCGGTGTCACTTGCGTTTGCTGGATAGGCTTGGGCAAATCGCGGCAGAACAGCACGATCATAAAAATACTGACGATCGCCGCCGTCACAAGCCCAAGGAAGATGGACGCCGCACTGCCGTAATCCATGACGAAGAACAACGCCGCGGCCAGTACAACACCCGCCAACGCGCCCATGATCGCGCATCCCAACATGCAGCTTTGCTTCGCATTTTCGTCCCTTGCAGCCATCGAAATTGTCCTTTTCTTCCGGGTATCATTAACCTGTGCGCGCGCGTAGCGGCATTCAGTGTCTGTTTTAGCGTCGTTTTGGCGCGGTGTCTTGACCCTATATCAGGTTTTCGCAGACCGTGACCGTGCGGGCGCATCCGCCGTGCCTGACATTCCTGCCCGCCAACACCTTTCAGGCCGCACCTTTCAGGCCGCGGTGGCGCAGGGGCCTGCCGTCACACGCACACCCCCTTCCGGCAGGCCGACCGCATCGCCACGGGCCAAAAGGAACCCAGATATATCAAGAGCTTGCTGCCGGGTCAGCCCGGCTTGGAACTCCACCGGAGCGTAATCTGAATCGTGTTTCAGCTCACATCCAATGGTGGCCGCTGCGGTCAAAAAGTCAGCGACATTGTCTTGACTCGTGCCCTCGGGCGCCGCACTGCACCCCGCAAGACTTGCAATAATTCCCAACGGCATCAAATGTTTGCCGATCATTCTTCATCCCCCATAGGCCCGTTGACCCACACGTTGCATGTTGCGCGTCAAGTTACGCCCAGACACGCCCCTGCGCCAGACCTAACCTTTCCTTGGTCCAGCCAGAAACGCCATCACGTACAGCAAAGCCAGCGCAAAAAGCGGAAAAACCGCGGCAATCGCCCAATAAGGCGACAGTCCAAATTGCGGCAAAAGCTTCCAAAACGGGATCACAAAGGCCACGGCCACCAGAATTACCCAGAGCATGTCACTCTCCTTTCGGTTCTTCCGATGACGTAGGTCCCTTGCGGCGTTCGCGCAACCAGCCGTGCAGGAGGTAAATGCATGCCACCGCTGCGGCCAGTGGAAGAAGGCAGGCCAGAAACATACCGTACCATGCCCCAATCTGAACGAAATCAAGCTCCAACACCGCACCCCCCCGAGCCAAGCATGAACGCTGAGATCAAAGATTCACGAATATATTGTCAAGATCGTCTTCGACCAATGGTATGGGTTCGGGTCTGCCACGCGGGGGTTTGTCTGTGCGCGCCTCTTCACTCCCGCCCAGACCAATCATCTTCTCGGTCGGTGCAATCAACGGGCGCAAAGACCGGACACCCCGCTCCTCACGCTTGGCCGCGCGGTCGCGCGCCGTGACCCGTCTGGGCGCCACATCTTTTTGCAAAACCCGCGCCGCCCCCCCGCGCAGGTTGACCGTGGAAAACAACGCGGCCTTATGAATCTCATGTGGCTTCAGCGGCCCGTAACACAAAAGGATCGCAGCCGCGAACGCACAGGATTGCCACAACATACCCGTTCCAGGATGCACGTCCCCGGTCATTGCCGTCCCAAGGCAGGACGAAATCAGAAAGCCTGCCAAAATCAAGGCGATAGACCGCAACATTACACCGCAGATGAACGTCACCGAAAGCGCCAAAAGCGCCACAGACCCCAGCACCCGCGCCACCGCATCGGGCAAAATCAACCCAAGCAGAAAATGCGGGTCAAACCCTGACGGCACGCCAAGGGCAATGGCACAGAAATAGGATCCGATCACGACCCGGATCAGGTTGAGCCCGCTTTGATCCATCCACGTATGCCGCCTTGCACTCACAACTGTCGGTCCCGTTTACTTGCCAATTGTTTAATCAGCTCAACAGGTGCCGTCTGATTGTGGCGAAACCGTGCGATACCCGGTGCGCAACAATGCACATTCGCGATAGTTTTCTTCAAATATCTCCGGATGGTCCGCGCTCATCCGTCTGCGCTTTCCGCCATCACGTCTTCATCCTCGTCGCCCTGATCTGCAATCCACGCCACGCTGACCACCTTTTCGCCCTTGGCAGTGTCGAACACCTTGACCCC
>JBCBWJ010000346.1:0-3665 GCA_039817165.1 Pseudomonadota bacterium
GTTTCCATGGCAGCCCCCGCCACGGCGGTTGACACGACGCCCGACAGTCTTGGGTCGAAGGGTTTGGGAATAAGGTAGTCGGCCCCGAAAGTAAGCTGTTCACTTTTGTAGGCGGCTGCTGCCTCGGCGCTTGTGGTCTGGCGGGCGAGCTTTGCGATGCCTTCGACGCAGGCGATCTCCATCTCGTCATTGATCGTTGTCGCAGCGACGTCGAGTGCGCCACGGAAGATAAAGGGAAAACACAGTACGTTATTGACTTGATTGGGAAAATCGCTGCGACCGGTGGCGATGATGGCGTCGGGTGCCACCTCGCGTGCGAGCTCTGGCATGATTTCCGGGGTGGGGTTGGCGAGCGCGAAGATGATCGGGCGCTTTGCCATGTTCCGCACGTTGTCTTGTGACAGAACCTTTGGGCCCGACAGACCGAGAAACAGGTCCGCGCCCTCAATCACCTGATCAAGGGTGCGCAAATCAGTGTCTTGGGCAAAGGCTGCCTTTTGCTGGGTCATGTCCTCTGTTCGGCCTTTGTAGACCAGCCCGTGAATGTCGCAGAGCCATACGTTCTCGCGCTTCACGCCCAATTTCAGCAGCAGGTTGAGGCAGGCAATCCCTGCGGCGCCACCGCCTGTGGACACGATCTTGATCTTGTCGAACTTTTTGCCCGCCACCTTCAGCGCATTTCGCGCCGCTGCGCCGACCACGATGGCGGTGCCGTGTTGGTCGTCATGGAAGACAGGGATGTTCATCCGTTCGCGACAGAGCTTTTCCACGATAAAACAGTCGGGTGCCTTGATGTCTTCGAGGTTGATGGCGCCAAAGGTCGGTTCAAGAGCGCATACGATGTCGGCCAGCTTTTCTGGGTCTTTTTCGTCAACCTCCAGGTCGAAACAGTCGATGTTGGCGAACTTCTTGAAGAGAACCGCCTTGCCTTCCATCACCGGTTTGGAGGCAAGCGCGCCGATGTTGCCCAGGCCCAGAACCGCGCTGCCGTTGGAGACGACGGCCACAAGATTGCCGCGCGATGTGTAACGGCTTGCGGCGGTTGGATCGGCCTTTATCTCAAGACAGGCCTCTGCCACGCCGGGGGAGTACGCTCTGGCCAGGTCCGCGCCGTTGGCCAGAGGTTTCGTCGCGCGTATCTCGAGTTTTCCGGGCTTTGGAAACTCGTGATAATGCAGTGCGTCCTGACGCAGGCTGTCACTTGGTTGATCCGCCATTTGCCCCCTCCCGACAATATAGTTTAGCATTAAACTATTTTTGCACAGAGATGTAAGCGGCAATTTTCGACGCCCGTACCCTGCGCACATAGCTTGCATCCGCGGCACCGGTCGCGCAATCCTAATGTCGACCCTCGCTTTGTTTTGAGGAAGGACCGCGCGGATGACATCGACGAACGACCTATTGAGAGAGGCCGCGCGCGTGCGCGAAAATGCCTACGTGCCTTACTCCAATTTCAAGGTGGGTGCCACGCTTCGAACTGGCTCCGGCGCGGTCTATTCAGGCTGCAATGTCGAAAACGTGGCCTATCCCCAAGGCACCTGTGCGGAAGCTGGCGCGATTGCGGCGATGGTGGCTGGCGGAGAGACTGAAATTGCAGAGGTGGTGGTGATTGCCGACAGTCCTGACCCCGTCACGCCCTGCGGCGGATGCCGTCAGAAATTGGCGGAGTTTGCCAAGAGCGATGTGCAGGTCACGATGGCCACGACTGAGGGCAAGACGATGACGTTGACCATGGCAGAGATCTTGCCGGGTGCGTTCAACACTCATCATATGTCCAACAGCTGAGCGATGGATGCCCGTGCGATCATTGCGGACTTGCGCGACGGGCTGGGCGCCAGTCGGGAGGCGCTCGCATGGTTTGCAACGGCGCTGTCGGACGGGCGGGTGAGCGATGCGCAGGCCGGGGCATTTGCGATGGCGGTTGTGCTCAATGGGCTGGACCCTGCGGGGCGCGCGGATCTGACATTGGCGATGCGCGACAGTGGCGAGACGTTGCGTTGGGATCTCGACGGGCCTGTGATTGACAAACATTCCACGGGCGGCGTGGGGGATTGCGTGAGCCTCGTTCTGGCGCCCGCTTTGGCCGCGTGTGGGGCCTATGTGCCGATGATTTCAGGCCGGGGTCTGGGGCACACGGGCGGCACTCTGGACAAGCTGGACGCGATCCCGGGGCTGCGCACGGACCTCACGGAGGCGGAGTTGCGCCGCGTGGTGGGGCAGGCGGGCTGTGTGATTGCCTCTGCCACGGGGCAGATCGCCCCGGCGGATCGGCGGCTATACGCGGTGCGGGATGTGACGGCGACGGTGGAAAGTCTTGACCTGATCACCGCGTCCATATTGTCCAAGAAGCTTGCCGCGTGGATGGAGGGGCTCGATCAGGACGTGAAATTGGGGTCTGGCGCGTTCATGAAGGACATCGCAGAGGCGCGCGCGCTTGCGACGGCCCTTGTGGAGACGGGCAATGCGGCCGGGTGCAAGACAAGTGCGGTCATCTCTGACATGAGCCAACCGCTGGCGCCCGCGCTGGGCAACGGGCTTGAGGTCGCGGTGGCGTTGCGTGTGTTGACCGCGCAGGCGCCAGAGAGCCCGCTGGCGCTTTTGAGCGCGGCTTTGGGCGGTTTGGCCTTGGTGCAGGCGGGTTTGGCGGATGACCTTGAAGCCGGTGCCGGGGCCATCACGCGCGCGATCAGCGAAGGCCGCGCGGCCGAGACGTTTGGCAAAATGGTCGCGGCGATGGGCGGGCCTGTACATTTTGTGGATAATTGTCAGCGTTTTCTGCCAGAGGCGAATGTGATCCGGGAGTTCAAGGCGGATCGGGCCGGGTATGTGGGCGCGATGGACGGGGAGGCGATGGGCCATGCCGTGATCGCCCTGCGCGGCGGGCGGCAGGTGGAAACGGATGTGATCGACCCCTCCGTGGGTCTGTCCGATATTGTGCCGCTGGGCGCGACGGTGGCGGCGGGTCAGCCGCTTTTGCGTATTCATGCCGTGCGGTCAGAGCATGCTGACCGCGCGGCCGAACTGTTGCGCCGGGCGATCACGGTGTCTGACGCGGCGCCTGACACTCCCCCGCTGATCCACGAAAGGATCGGTTGATGCCGCGTGCCTTTCTGGTGGTCATGGATTCGGTGGGCATCGGCGGGGCACCGGATGCGGGCGCGTTTTCAAATGCGGGCACGCCGGACAGCGGGGCGAACACCGTGGGTCACATTGCGCAGGCCGTGGGTGGGCTGAGTTTGCCAACGCTGGACGGGCTGGGGCTGGGCGCTGCGCTGCGGTTGGCCTCTGGCGATTTTGCACCGGGGTTGAGCGCTGATCCCACCGGTCTTTGGGGTGCGGCGACCGAGGCCTCACCCGGCAAGGACACCCCCACGGGGCATTGGGAGCTGGCTGGTCTGCCTTTGCCCTTTGCGTTGCATCAGTTCCCGCAGGAGACCCCCGCTTTTCGGGGCGAATTGCTGCGGGTTGTCTGCGAGGCGGCGGGCACGGAGGGCACTTTGGGGAATTGCCACGCGTCAGGCACGGAGATTGTGGAACGTCACGGTGCGGAGCACATCGCGACCGGTTGGCCCATTTGCTACACCTCGGTGGACAGCGTGTTTCAGGTGGCCGCCCATGAGACGCATTTTGGGCTCGACCGACTGCTCGATCTTTGCCGCGATATT
>JBCBWJ010000347.1:0-3626 GCA_039817165.1 Pseudomonadota bacterium
AGACATCCCTGACACAAGTCACTACCCCGTTAGACAGGGCTTGTCAAAGTTCTGATGGGCATATTTTGTGTGTTGAGGGTCGTTGGCACCCAAGGGCGTGGCCCCTTGGTCACAGGTCACGATCAGGTCCGCATCACGCGCATTGGCCGTGCCGTGCGTCAGATGTCAGAGAGAGCCCACAAATGCACCAGCGGCCAGCGCCAGCACGATCGTGCCGATATAGATGAGGCGGTCCCAGTTCACATCAACCAGAACAGTCAGCCCGCGATATCCGTTTGCAATATGGTGCATGGTCTCTACCCACTTTCAATCTTTGCTTTCAAACGCTGAAAATGCGGCAAAAACCGAGATCAAAATGTGGCGAAACTGTGAAACCTGCGGACGTCAGGGGCAAAAAATATCATTAAAGAGCGCAAACACCATGAGCCCCAGAACCAGCGTCAATCCCACGGTCATCAAGATACGCAGGGCGGCATCGCTGGGCTTGCGGCGGGTTACAGCCTCATAGGCATAAAACACCAGATGTCCGCCATCCAGAACCGGAATGGGAAAGAGGTTCAAAAGTCCCACCGCGGTGGACAATACGGCGATAAACCAGATGAAATTGTCGATCCCCTGGCTGGCCATCGCGCCGGACACCTCTGCGATGCCGATGGGGCCGGACATGTTGCAGCTGCTGATCGCGCCCGTGACCATATGATAGAGCCCCGACATGGAGCTGGAGATCACGCGCCAGACCTGTGCGCCACCATCGACGATAGCAGTCGTGGGGCTCAGCGCCTCTGTTGCCGGCTCAAAAGCCAGACCGCCGGAAATCCCGATGCGCCACTGGGTCTTGAACCCACCTTCAGGCTGCGGTTCATCCACACGGCGCGGGGCCAAGGCAAAGGTCAGCATTTCACCGTTGCGCCAGACATCGAGTTGCAGAACACGCCCCTCGGAGGCCTCAACCACCTCCTTGAGCTGGTTGAACGCAACAATCGGCGTGCCATCCACGGCGGTGATCACGTCGCCCTGTTTCATATCGATGTCAAAGGCTGCCGATTGCGGGGCAAGCTGCGTGATCAGCGGCGGCATCGGGTAAGGGCCCTGCACAACCGTAACGGAACCGTCGCGTTGCACTTCGTAATCAAGCGTGGCCGTGTAGGGCAACGCATCTATAAAGGTCTGAAATGCCTCCGGGTCGTCACCATCGCGGGATGGCACCGCTGTGCCATTGACAGAAACAAGCTGATCACCCGGCTCGATCATGATGCCGTCATAGGGGAGCGGTTTCAGATCACCCACCGCCAGTGGCTCAATCGCACGGCCTTGGGTCATCATCACGGCCGCAAACACCACGATGGACAGGATGAAATTGAACACAGGGCCCGCCGCCACCGTCGCCGTGCGCGCCCAAAGTGGAGCCCCCAGCATGGTCTGGCGTTTCACATCGGCCGGAATTTCATCGTAACTCTCTGCTGCTGTCCCGCTGGCCGCGTTCGCATCGCCCAGGAATTTCACGTATCCGCCGATGGGCAACGCGGCGACCTGCCATTGCGTGCCGTGTTTGTCGACGCGCGAAAAGAGCACCGGACCGAACCCGAGCGAGAACACCTCCGCCTTGATCCCACACCAGCGGCCCACGATGTAGTGGCCGTATTCATGGATCGCGACAATCACGGAGAGCGCGACCACAAAGGCCAAGAGGGTCATGAAAAGCCCGCCAACCTGTGGGATAAATGTGATGGGATCCAACGTGTGTTCCTTTTAAGTCCTGCCTCACCCCGACTTGGACCGGGGCCGTGTATGTTTCAACCGCCACTTAGGGCGAATTGGGTGGTTTGTCTGTACCCTATCCTGAAATTGACGGATTGAGCATGATCCAAAAAGCCAAGGCCACCAACCCGCCGCCCAGCACGCCGTCAAAGCGGTCAAGCACGCCGCCGTGGCCTGGAATGAGGCTCGAGCTGTCTTTGACCCCCGCCCGTCGTTTGACCGCGCTTTCGGCGATGTCGCCCATTTGTGCCGCGAAACTCACCAGCATGGACGCAAATATCAGCTGGGTACTCACGCCCAGATAGGACATCATTACCGCGCCCACGGCCCCCGCCGCAGCCCAACCTGCAACCGTGCCCGACCATGTTTTCTTCGGGCTCACCGCCGGCCAGAACTTCGGCCCGCCCACCAATCGCCCTGCGAAATATCCGCCGATATCCGTGGCAGCGATCACGAAAATCGCCCATAGGAACCATGTGAACCCACCCAGATCACGCAGCAGGAACACCGCGAAACTGGCGATGAGGATCCAGACATAAGAGACGAAAAACAAACGCTTATCCCGGCCCGCGCGGGTCACCGTCACAAAGGCCGAGGCCAGCACCATTGGCGCCAGAAACGCTGTGGGGGCCAGAATGCACACAAAGAGGGTAAAGGCAGCGATCAACCCGTCCGCGCGCGGGCGCGGCGCGTCGAACATGCGCGCGGCCTCCCACACCATGAGGCCGCAGACCGCGCAGACCGTGATCAGAAACAGCCAACCACCAAACCAGATCTCGACCGCGCCCGCCACGATCAGCACGGCCGCAGACGCCACGCGCGGCAGCAGGTCTTGCCACTTGGGCGCAGCCGTCATGCGATGACGGCGCCGTACCGGCGGTCACGTGCGCCGTAGCCTTGCAAGAGTTTGGTGAACACATCCGGTGTGAAATCGGGCCAGAGCGTGTCAATGAATTCATATTCCGCATAGGCCGATTGCCAAAGCAGGAAGTTTGAAATCCGGGCTTCACCGCTGGTGCGGATCACGAGGTCCGGATCAGGTAAAACGTATGTGTCCAAATACTTTGGCAGCGTTTCTTCATCCACGTCATCGGGCGATAGATTGCCCGCCGCGACATCTGCCGCAAGCCGCTTGGCCGCGCGCGACACCTCATCGCGGCCCCCGTAATTCAGCGCGATTGTCAGGTTCGTGCCGGTGCAGTGTTTGGTCATCTCCTCGGCCTCGTCCATCAAGGCGCGCAGTTTCGCGTCAAGCCGCGGACGATCCCCGATGAAGCGCACCCGCACGTTTTCTTTCACGAAGGCCTGCATCTCTTTCATGATGTAACGGCGGAAAAGGCTCATCAGCCCGGCCACCTCGCTCTGTGTGCGTTTCCAATTCTCGGTGGAGAAGGCAAAGATGGTCACGTAATCCACACCCAAATCCGGGCAGGACGTCACAATTTCCCGCACCCGCCGCGCCCCTGCGTGATGGCCGAAAAGCCGAGGCCGCCCCCGCGCTTGCGCCCATCGACCATTGCCGTCCATGATGATTGCGACGTGACGGGGCCCGTCTTGCGGGGTTTTCGGTTGGGGTGTGGCTGCGACCATTCTAGACCTGCATTATTTCTGACTGCTTCGCCTCTAGCGCCTCATCTATATGCGACACGAAGCGATCCGTCATCTCTTGAACCTCGGTTTCCCAGAATTTTTGATCGTCTTCGGACATGCCGTCTGATTTGGCTTTTTTGATCTGATCCATCGCGCCGCGGCGCACATTGCGGATCGAGACGCGGGCGTTTTCGGCATAGTGCGAGGCCACCTTGGTGAGCTCGCGCCGACGTTCCTCGTTGAGCTCTGGGATCGGCAGCATGATGATCGTGCCATTG
>JBCBWJ010000348.1:0-3575 GCA_039817165.1 Pseudomonadota bacterium
CGAAATCCCCCGTCAACCGCCGCGAATTCGGCCCCGGTCAGCACGGCCAGCGCCGCAAGGGCAAAATGTCCGACTTCGGCCTGCAGCTGCGCGCCAAGCAAAAGCTCAAGGGCTACTACGGCGACCTGACCGAAAAGCAGTTCAAGCGCATCTACGCAGAGGCCGCCCGGGTCAAAGGCGACACCGGCGAAAACCTGATTGGCCTGCTCGAGCGCCGCCTCGATGCCGTGGTCTACCGCGCCAAGTTCGTGGTCACCATGTTTGCCGCACGCCAGTTCGTGAACCACGGCCATGTCCGTGTGAACGGCAAGAAGGTGAACATCCCGTCCTACCGCGTCAAAGAGGGCGACGTGATCGAAGTGCGCGACCGCTCCAAGCAACTGACCGTGCTGCTTGAGGCCGTGCAACTGCCCGAACGCGATGTGCCCGATTACATCGACGCGGACCATTCGAAGATGACCGCCACCTTTGTCCGCACACCGGGCCTGGGCGATGTGCCCTATCCGGTGATGATGGAACCCAACCTCGTCATCGAATTCTACGCGCAGAACTAAACGTCTCGCACCAGATAGAAGGCCGCGACGGGGACCCCGCCGCGGCCTTTTTCTTTGCGCTGGCCAAGGTGGAACCCCCTCGGTAGAACACCCAAAGGGAGATGCGCCATGACCAAGATCACGCCACAGCCGGGGATCCTCGACATCACGCTCTACAAGGGCGGGGCGTCGCATATCGACGGTGTGCGCGAGGTGGTCAAGCTCAGCTCGAACGAGAACCCGTTCGGCGCCTCTGATGCGGCCAAAGCGGCCATTGTGGCCTCCGCCCATCAGATCCACCGCTACCCCTCCACCGATCACGGCGACCTGCGGCAGGCGATTGCTGAGGTGCACGGGCTGGACGCCGCCCGGATCATCTGTGGCGTGGGCTCCGATGAGGTGCTCACCTTACTGTGTCAGGCCTATGCCGGGCCGGGCGACGAGATCCTCTACACCGAACACGGGTTTTCGCTCTACCCGGTGCTGATCCGCGCGGCCGGTGCCACACCCGTGGTCGTGCCAGAGCAGGCGCGCCGCGTGAACGTGGACGCGATCCTCCAGGCGGTCACGGACGCCGCAAAGATCGTCTTTCTCACCAATCCCGGCAATCCCACCGGCACCATGATCCCGATGTCCGAGGTCGAACGCCTCGCCGACGGATTGCCAGAGACCTGCCTTCTGGTGCTCGATGGGGCCTATACCGAATACGCTGACGGGTATGATGGGGGCGCACACCTGGTGGACCACCGCGACAACCTTGTGATGACCCGCACATTCTCCAAGATTTATGGGCTTGGCGGCATGCGCGTCGGATGGGGCTACGGCGCGCAAGAGGTGATCGACGTGCTCAACCGGGTGCGCGGCCCGTTCAACCTGTCGAACACCGCGCTGGCGGCGGCAGAGGCCGCAATGCGCGATCAGGCCTGGGTCGAGAAATGCCGGGCCGACAATGACCGTTTGCGCGACTGGCTGATCAAGGCGCTGGCGCAAAAGGGCGTGCCGGCAGACACCTCGCACACCAATTTCATCCTCGCCCGCTTTGCTGACCAGAATGAGGCCGAGGCCTGCGAGGCCTATCTCCAAACCCAGGGCCTGCTTGTCCGCAAGGTCGCAGGCTACAACCTGCCCAGTTGCCTTCGGATCACCGTGGGCGATGAACCGTCCTGCCGACGTGTGGCCCATGCCATCGGCCAGTTCAAGGAAGGCGCGCGATGACCCAAATCTACGACCGCGTGGCCCTCATTGGCTTGGGCCTGATCGCGTCCTCGATGTTCTGGGCGATGAAACGCGGCGGGCTGGCGGGCGAAGTGACGGGCTATGCCCGGTCCGCCGAAACCCGCGCCACCGCCCGCAAGATCGGACTGTGTGACCGCGTCTGTGACACCGCACAAGAGGCCGTGAAAGGCGCGGACCTCGTGGTGCTCTGTGTGCCCATCGGCGCGATGGCGGCCGTGGCCCGCGATATCGCACCTGCGCTCGCGCCCGGCGCCACTGTCACCGATGTGGGCTCTGTGAAGCGCGCAGTGATCGAGGCCGTCGTCCCGCATCTGCCAGACCACGTGCATTTCGTCCCCGCACACCCCATGGCCGGCACCGAACATTCCGGGCCCACCTCCGGCTTTGCGGAGCTCTTTGAGGGCAAGTTCACCCTGATTGTGCCGATGCCCGGCGGTGACCCGTCCGCCCTGAACCGGCTAGAAAGCCTCTGGCACGCGATGGGCGCTCAAATCAACCGGATGGAGGATGCCGATCACCACGATCTGGTCTGCGCGGTGACCAGCCACGCCCCCCACCTCATCGCCTACACGATGGTGGGCGTGGCCGATGATCTGCGCCGCGTCACCGACAGCGAGGTGATCAAGTACTCCGCCGCAGGCTTTCGCGATTTCACCCGCATTGCCGCCAGCGACCCCACCATGTGGCGCGACGTGTTTTTGACCAACAAGGATGCGACGCTGGAAATCCTCGGGCGGTTCACCGAAGAGCTCTTCGCGCTGCAGCGGGCCATCCGCACCGGCGACGGCGATCACCTCTACGACTATTTCACTCGCACTCGCGCGATCCGTCGTGGTATCATCGAGGCCGGACAGGACACCGATGCACCAGATTTCGGACGCGTAAAACGAGGCAGTTGAATGAAGCTCACCAGTTGTGCCGTGGCGATTATCCCTTTTTTTCTAATGGGTTGCGGCCTTTTTGGCGGGGGTGATCGCGAAACACGCGATCTTGTGACCCGCGGTGCGGTGTGCGGCAATCCGATTATCATCGGCACTGTGATTGATCCCGTGGTCTCCGACACGCCCGGATGCGGCATCGCCCAACCGGTCCGCGTGACCTCTGTCGGCGGGGTGTCGCTCAGCCGGGGGGCGGTCATGGAATGCTCCACCGCGCAGGTGCTCAGCGATTGGGTCGAAACCGACGTCGATCAGATCGTCGGGCGCATGGGCGGCGGCGTGACCGAAATCCAGGTCGCGGCGCATTACGTCTGCCGCACGCGCAACCACAAACGCGGCGCGCGCATTTCCGAACATGGCAAAGGCCGCGCGATTGATATCTCGGCCTTTACCCTCGCGGATGGATCAGAGATCTCCGTGTCTGATCACTGGGGCAAGGGCCGCCGTGGCCGCATGCTCAGAAACATGCGCGACTCCGCTTGCGGTCCGTTCAAAACCGTCCTGGGGCCGGGGTCTGACGGCTATCATGAGGATCACTTCCACTTCGACGTGGCACAGCGCGACAATGATTACGTCTACTGCCGCTAGAGCCTAGAAATCGACGCTCACCCCCGGCAGGTTCAACCCCGCGATCAGATCACGCAATTCCTGCCGTGCCGCCACGTTCGAGATATTGAGCTGCTTGACCCCGATGTCCTTGAGATCCAGCAGGGTCAGCCCCCTGGGAAACAGCTCGCGAAAGATCACCCGCTCATTGAACCCCGCCGCAATGCGGAACCCGATGCGCTTGGACAGATCCTCCATCACGCGGGCCATCTTTTCCTTGTTCACCATCTGGTGCGCAACCGGCTGGGCGCGCAGCAGATGG
>JBCBWJ010000349.1:0-3544 GCA_039817165.1 Pseudomonadota bacterium
ATCCTGAAAGACCTGTCTTTGACGCTGTCGCGCAAGGACCGATTGGCGCTGGTGGGGCCCAACGGTGTGGGCAAGACGACGCTGTTGCGGATGCTGATGAAGACCGAAGCGCCGGACACAGGGACCGTCAAGCACGGCACGAACCTCGTGCCGGCGGTGTTTGATCAGGCGCGTGCGGGGCTCGACCCGGATATGAGCCTTTGGGATGCGATGACGCTGGAGCATGACATGGCGGTCTCTGGCCGGTCGGATCAGGTGATGGTGCGTGGCACGCCGCGCCATGTGGTGGGCTATCTCAAGGATTTTCTCTTTGATGAGCGTCAGGTGCGCGCGCCTGTGCGGTCGCTGTCGGGGGGCGAGAAGGCGCGGTTGCTTTTGGCCAAGCTGATGGCGCGGGAAAGCAACCTTCTGGTGCTCGACGAGCCGACCAATGATTTCGACATTGAGGCGCTGGATCTGTTGCAGGAGTTGCTCGACGACTATGACGGCACGGTTTTGCTGGTGAGCCACGACCGGGATTTTCTGGACCGGGTGGCGACGCAGACCTTGACCTTTGACGGGGCCGGGCGTGTGACGCTTTATGCGGGCGGGTGGAGCGATGTGCAGGCGCAGGAGCGTGGAACGGGTGACGTGCCTTCGAAGGCGAAGAAACCTGGCGAAGCTGTTCAGAAGGCGAAGGAAAAATCGGTCAAGGGGGGCTTGAGCTTTTCCGAGAAACACCGGTTTGAGCGGTTGCCTGAAGAGATCGACAGGCTGGGTGCGGAGATTGCCAAGCTGGAGGGGCTTTTGTCGGATGCCACGCTTTTCACGCGCGAGCCGGTGAAGTTTCAGAAGGCCACGGACGCGCTTGTGGAGCGCCAAGGCAAGCTGATGGCGGCAGAGGAGGAGTGGCTGGTTCTGGCGGCGAAGGCGGAGGCCGGGTAGGCGCCGCTCGCCGCTCCCTTGCGGGCGCGTCTCGCTTTTGGGGGCTCGCCGCTCCCTTGCGGGCGCGTCTCGCTTTTGAGGGCTCGTCGCTCCCTTGCGGGCGCGTCTCGCGGGGGCGGGGGTCACTCGTTGACGATCTTGATCTTGTCTTTGCCGTTCGTCTCGATCCATTGCTCGAGGATCTGAAAGAGCTGATCGGTGTTGCGCGCGGTGATGGCCTGGCGCAGGGCTTGCATGGCGTTGGCCATTTCGAGCTCTGAGAGGTGTTTTTCCTGCGCGCGCATGATCTTGGGGTGCGGCGTGGTGAGCATGTCGGAGCCGATGAGCAGTTCCTCGTGCAGCTTCTCGCCCGGGCGCAATCCGGTGATTTCGATCTCGATGTCGCCCTCCGGATTGTCGTCGTCGCGCACGGAATGTCCGGTGCTTTCGATCATCTTGCGCGCCAGTTGCTTGACCGGCACGGGGTGGCCCATGTCGAGCACGAACACGTCCCCGCCCCGGGCAAAGGACCCAGCGAGCAGCACGAGGCGCACGGCCTCGGGGATGGTCATGAAGTAGCGCGTGACATCCGAATGGGTGAGCGTCACCGGCCCGCCGCGCGAGATCTGTTCGTGAAAGAGCGGGATGACGGAGCCGGACGAGCCCAGCACATTGCCGAAGCGGACCATGGAAAATCGCGTGCCGGTGGCGCGGGTCGCCAGATCCTGGATCAGCAATTCGGCGAAGCGTTTGGAGGCACCCATGACCGAGGAGGGGCGCACGGCCTTGTCGGTGGACACCAGGATGAAGCGTTCAACACCTGCGGCGCGGGCGGCATCGGCCACGCATTTGGTTCCGAAGACATTGTTCTTGATGCCTTCAAGCGCGTTGTGCTGCACCAGGGGGACGTGTTTGTAGGCGGCGGCGTGCAGGACAATGTCGATCTTGCGCTCGCGCATCGTGGCCTCAACCAGAGGCTGGTCGGTCACCGAGCCCAGGACCGCGTGGATCTCTGCGACCTGGGTCATGCCGCGCAATTCGCGGTCAATTTCAAACAGCGCCCATTCGCTGTGATCCATGAGCGTCACGGAGGCCGGGTTGCACAGCAAAAGCTGGCGGCACAGCTCTGACCCGATGGAGCCGCCGGCGCCGGTTATCAGGAGGTTCTTGCCTTCATAGGCGTCCGAGACGCCGGGCAGTTCTTCTTCCAGGCGGTCGCGGCCCAGAAGCGCGTCAATGTTGACGGGGCGGGTGTCGGCCAGATCCTTGGCGGAGTTGGACACCAGATCGGCAAAGGAGGGCAGGGCGTGCACTTCGCATCCCGTGCGGGCGATGCGGCGCGTGATGTAGGCGCGTTTGCTGCGCTGGACGCTGGGCATGGCGAGCACGACGCGTTTGATTTGATGCTTTTCTATCAGGCCGTTGAGTTCTGCGGGGCGGTGCACCTTGTGGCCGGCCACGAAAAGGCCCTGCAGACGGCGATCATCGTCGATGAAAGCCACCGGTTCGACCGAGTCGTCAGTCGCGAGCGCGGTGGCCAGCTGTTGGCCCGTCTGGCCCGCCCCGTAGATCAGGATCGGCAGGCGCGGATTGCCCTTGTCATAGATAAAGAGCAGCACGCGGCGCATTATGAGGCGCGACGACACGGACATGATCAGGAAGGCCATGGCGGTGACAACGAACACTTTGGCGGCGGTGCCTTGCGGGGCGGTCATCCATGCGGAGGCCAGACCCACAAGCAGCAAGACCCCGGCGACAAAGGCCGATTCCACCACGCCCTGCATCTGGTAGGCGTTCAGTTTGATGCGGTGCAGGCCCAGAAGCACGATCGCGATGGTGCCCGCCGACAGCAAGGCAATGAGATCGGTGGCCAGAGGCAGGGCGGGCGACCACGCGGTGCCATCCGTCAGGATCAGGACGCGCGCCAGAAGGTAGGCGGCGAGGATCAAGGCGACGTCTATCGTGAGGATGGTGTAGCGTTTTTGCTGACGCGTCAGCGTCACCGCTATTTTATAGAGAAACCCCAAATTCGACACGAGACACTCCTTCATCCAACCCTTGATTGTGGATCGGACATCCCCTGATACCGTACTCAACCCATTGAGGATAGAGCAAAACCTTCGCGCCAATCAAGTAAAGCCATTCCCGCCCAGGTGCCCAAATGAGCGTAACATTGCCTATTTTCTACGCAATCTGAGCAAAACGCGGGCGCTCGTTCTCCAGATCAGGGCGATGTCGAAGCACAAGGACCGGTTGCGCGCCCAGAGCAGATCGAGCCGCGCTTTGGCCGGAACGCAGCGGTTGAGGTAAATCCGGTTGGTTTCCTCGGGGGTTTTGCAGGAGGCCAGAAGACGTTCTTCGCGCCAATGGTAGTGCAGGGTGGCAAGGCCAGTCACACCGGGGCGGTTTCGCAGGACCTTTGCGTAGATGTCGGGGCACAGGTCCACGTAGCGGCGCAGGGGCGGGCGCGGGCCGACAAAGCTCATGTCGCCGCGTAAGATGTTAAAAAGTTGGGGCAATTCGTCAAGCCGGCGGCGGCGCAGGATGGCGCCTGTGGGGGTGATGCGCGCGGTCTTGTCCCCGCCGGAGACGCCGTCATCGGTGTGCACCACGGTCATGGTGCGGAATTTCCAGAGCGTGA
>JBCBWJ010000034.1:0-12638 GCA_039817165.1 Pseudomonadota bacterium
AGCAGCTGCAGCAACTGCGCCAACGATATCCGGAGGTTATTTTTCGCGGCATGCTGGTGGGAGACCCTCTGGCGGCGGCCTACCGAGGGGCTGATGTTTTCGTGTTGCCATCAAAAACGGACACCTTTGGAAACGTTCTAGTCGAAGCGGTGGCGTCTGGCCTGCCACGTGCCGCATACGATGCCACAGGCCCACGGAACACTCTTTCCGCAGATCCTGCTTTGGGTGCCGTTGACGACGATCTGTCTGAGGCTGTGGACTTGGCTCTGCAAGCGCCCGGCACCCGCGCGAGCATACATGACTGCACCGTGACGGCCTACAGTTGGAAAAAAAGTCGCTTTGAATGTCCGAGGCCATTCAGCGGAGTGGATGCCATGAGCCGCGAAACCACACTCCGGAATGTCTTCGTATCAGATCTCCATATTGGGTATGAAGGCGCGGACATCTGATCAATGAACGCGTTCTTGCGGGCGGGCCGTTTCAGCTACCTTTATCTTGTCGGAGACATATTGGACGGATGGAAACTGGAAAAACGCTGGTACTGGAACCATGACTATTGCGACTTTCTGGATACTCGGATCGAGTTGAAAACCCGCGGTGTGCAGATCGTGATGCTTTCTGAAAACCATGATGAGAAGCTGCGTCAGCCAAAGGCACGATTCTCTCGCCCGAACCTGTTTCAGCGGTCTGGCTTCCGGCTGGACGAGCAGGTCATTCACAACACTCAAGACGCTCGACAGTTCCTTGTCGTTTACTGGGACCAGTTGGATGGCCCGCTTTTCGGGGAACGTTCTTATATGCAGATGGGCTCTGGCTACGCGTGGACGACCTGACGTGGTCTCGGGCCAAAGCAGCAGGTCATGTGGCGGATGAAAATGCGCACGTTGGTTGCAGGGCAAAATGATTGCGAGCTATGCCGATGCGGCGCTGCGCATGGCGTCACGCAACGGGACCGACGGACTAACATGCGGCCATAGCCACGTCCCATCGCTGATCACCCGTGATGCGTTCGTGTTTGGAAACTGCGGGTCTTGGACTGGTGGGCGGGGCGTTGGCGAATTTCATACGGTTTTCGTGGAACCTTGCGATGGCACGCTTGAGCTGGTGAAAAGGCCTTCCTTGCGGGTGGCAGTTGAGGATCAGAGGTATCGTAATCTCGACCCGGATGAACTGAACACTCAGTCCAAAGAAGCCGCAAAGCTTGCGCGTCTGATCCACAGGTTCTGGGCCCCGGCCAACGTGGCCCCCCGTTGCTGCACGCTCTTACTGGAGATTGCGATCCTCAAACGTGGCGGCAACGCGTTAAACCTGGAAAGCTGATGCACATGGAAGAGACACACTTGAAGGGTTTCTCATGTCTCAAGGCAGCTTGGTTCAATTCCACAAACGGCCCTAAAGATGTATGGAAGAATGAAGAAGCCTTCAGGATCGAAGCGGTGGCATTCTTCGTGAGCATTCCCTTTGCTGTCTGGCTGGGTGAAACGCCATTCCAGATCAGCGTGCTTTGTGCGGTCGTTCTCTTGACCCTGTTTGCGGAAGTGCAGAACAACACTGTTGAGGCCGTGGTCGATCGTATCGGCCCAGAGCGCCATGAGTTGTCGAGGATCACAAAGGAACTTAGATCTCTGTCGGTGCTTCTGGCCTCGGTCCTTACCGGCTTGGTATGGCTTGCAGTGTTGCTAAAGCGAGTTGCCAACTGAATCTCGGGTTTGCGCCAAAGGTGGACCCACGTGTTCGTCGAGGCTTTTATGGGTCGAGACGATTTGACGGACAGCCAGACTTATCGATAGTTCAAAATGGGTGCTGTCGAAGGTCTGGACCTGAGCAAAACACCTTTTGCTCAAAGCCTCAGACTGTATTCCCCTCAGCTTCCGGCGTGCGAGGCCTTGTGACAAAGCAAGCGGACATAGGAGTTTTGTCTGTGGACGTCTGTTTTGTCCGCACACCGACCACTTACTGCCTGGTGCACGTGTCGTTTCAATGAGAGGCGAGTGTGCGTCGGGTTTCTGTGCCCAAACCGGGGTGAACCCCAGCCCATGCTTTGGGCGGGTCGGTTTTCGGGGGGTCCCATTGCGGGTTAGTGGAACTTTATGAGATCCATGCCTTCGTAGAGGCTGGCGACCTCATCTTCGTAGCCGTTGAACATCCGGGTAGGGATCTTGCGGGCGAAGAGGCCGGTGCCGATCAGTTGTTCGACTTCCTGGCTCCAGCGAGGGTGGCTGCGGTTGGGGTTTACGTTGCTGTAAAACCCGTACTCGCGCGGGGCATATTTGTTCCAGGCGGTGGGGGGCTCTTGGTCGGTGAGCGTGATGCGCACGATCGACTTGATGGATTTGTAGCCGTATTTCCACGGCACCACGAGGCGCATTGGCGCGCCGTTCTGGTTGGGGATGTCTTTGCCGTAGATGCCGGTGGCCATGATCGTGAGCGGGTGCATGGCCTCATCCATGCGCAGGCCTTCGACATAGGGCCAGTCGATCACCGGGCTGCGCAGACCGGGCATTTCATCGGGGCGCATGGCGGTTTCAAAGGCCACGTATTTGGCCGACGACTGCACGCCTGCGAGCTCCAGCAGGTCGGCCAGTTCAAAGCCGTTCCAGGGGATGATCATCGCCCAGCGTTCGACGCAGCGGAAGCGGTAGATACGCTCTTCGATGGTCATGTTCGACATGATATCTTCGAACGCGTAGTCGCCGGGGCGGTCGACCATGCCATCGATTTTTACCGACCACGGCTCTGTCGTCAGCATGTGGGCGTTTTTCTTGGGGTCGTCTTTGCCCGTCCCGAACTCGTAGAAGTTGTTGTAGCTGGTTATGTCGTCCCACGAGGTGGGTTCCAGCTCTTCTTCGGCGCGCAGCGGTTGGCCCATGCCGGTGAGGGCCAGACCGGCCACAGCCGCACCAATCACATGGCGGCGGTTGAGGTAGAGATGCTCTGGTGTGACGTCCGTGTCTTTGAGCGTGTTCTTCCAGCGGTATGCCATGCGGGGGGTCCGTTTCTTCGGTTACGTTCGGTCAGCCTTAGAATTGCGGTTTCACGCGCGCAAAACAACTGACCTCACGAAGTCGTGGGGGCATTGTAACTTGGCAGGATCTCGTTGAAAGGGGTCGAGCGGCCATCGGCTTGGACGATCCGCACGTGGCGGCGGCGCATTTGGCGGGGTTCATTGACGCCCACAGAATGGGCGATGACCTCAACCTCTTTGATGACCGTTTTGGCGTAGTGCGCGACCTTGTCGACCTTGTCGGAGACGACCAGACCTTTTTGAAAGCGCGGGTCGTGGGTGGTGATCCCGGTGGGGCAGGTGTTCTTGTTGCATTTGAGGGCCTGAATGCAGCCCAGAGAAAACATGAAGCCGCGTGCGGAGGTGACGAAATCGGCGCCCGCGCAGATGGCCCAGGCAACATCGCCGGGATTGACCAGTTTGCCGCTGGCGATGATTCGGATCCGATCCTTGAGACCGTGACGGTCGCGGATGTCGACCACGCGGGGCAGCGCCTCGCGCACAGGCATGCCGA
This sequence comes from Pseudomonadota bacterium, assembly GCA_039817165.1. Taxonomy (GTDB): domain Bacteria; phylum Pseudomonadota; class Alphaproteobacteria; order Rhodobacterales; family Rhodobacteraceae; genus Roseovarius. Next base: position 3,519 of record JBCBWJ010000034.1, read on the forward strand.
CAAGATCAATCAGCGGCATAGGTGCCGCACCTGTGCCGCCTTCACCGCCGTCGATGGTGATGAAATCGGGGGCGCTGTCGGGACCGCGGGTGGTGATAGCGTCAAAAAGCTCTTCAAAGGCGCCTTCCGTGCCGACGGCGGTTTTGATGCCCGTGGGTTTGCCGGTGACCTCGCGCACATGAGCGATCAACGTGAGAAGTTCATCGAAATTCGACGCCTCGCGGTGGCGGTTGGGAGAGATGCCATCCTGACCCTGGGGAATGCCGCGGATGCCCGCGATCTCGACTGTGATCTTTTCGGCAGGCAGAATGCCGCCTTTGCCGGGTTTGGCGCCCTGACTAAGCTTGATCTCAAACATGCGGACGGCGTCGTGGGCGGCCACGTCGCGCAGTTTTTCATCGCTGAGCGCGCCGTGGTCGTCGCGGACGCCGAACTTGGCTGTGCCGATCTGAAAGACGATGTCGCAGCCGCCCTCGAGGTGAAACGGGCTGAGCCCGCCTTCGCCGGTGTTGAGCCAGACGCCCGCCTTCGCTGCCCCTTTGGAGAGCGCGCGCACGGCCGGTTTGGAAATGGCGCCGTAGCTCATGCCCGAGATGTTGAAGAGAGAGGGCGCGGCATAGGGGTGCCGCGCGCCCGGTCCAATCGTGAGCGGCGCGGTCTGGGCGTACATGTCATCGAGCGGCGGAAAGGGCGCATTCACAAAGATCGGCGTGCCGGGCACACCGATGTTGCGGGTGGACCCGAAGGCCACCGTGTTGCCCACGCCGGTGGAGGCGCGTTCGACCCAGGTGCGCTGCGCGCGGTTAAAGGGCAGTTCCTCGCGGTCCATGGCAAAGAAATACTGGCGAAAGAATTCCCCCAGCTCTGAGAAGAGATGCCGGAAGCGGCCAATGACCGGATAGTTGCGGCGGATCGCATCGCCCGTCTGGGTCCGGTCGATCACGAAGAAGACAAGGGCCGAAAGTACGATGAGGCCGAACATTGCGGCAAAGACCAAGGCCATGACCTCAATGATGTTGAAGGCAATTTGCATGCCGAGATCCACGGTCTGTCCTCTTGGGTAATAGGTGGGCCGGGTGCGCGAACGCGTGCCTTCACATTGACCACAGTTGCAGCACGAAACAAGCGGGCTGATGCGCGCAGGTGTCGAGGTTTGAGCACAAATCCCAATGGGCGGTGTGGTGACGTTTGAATTCTCACGTTACCGTGAGTTGAAATGGCTCTGGCAGGTCGCTTAGTGCAAAGCCGCCTGTAATCCAGTGCATTTATCTCGTGTTTTAAGTGAACCAATCTCTGATGTCGTGCGTAAGTGTCCCGAATGCGCGAACGGCATTCGACATAAATGCGCAAAAGCAAGGAGAATTCACATGCTTCGCAGAACTTACCTGGCGCTCTCTGCCGCCGCTCTCATGTCAACAGCTGTCCCGGCGATGGCCCAGGACGCAGACATCGTTGACACCGCAGTTGCGGCTGGCTCTTTCGGAACGCTGGTTGCGGCGGTTCAGGCGGCTGGCCTTGTTGACACGCTGAAGGGCGAGGGCCCGTTCACTGTATTCGCACCCACGGATGAGGCATTTGCCGCTCTGCCCAAGGGCACCGTCGACAGCCTGCTTTTGCCGGAGAACAAGGATCAGCTGGTGTCGATCCTGACCTACCACGTGGTCGCGGGCAAAGTGATGTCCACGGATCTGTCCGACGGCATGACCGCGACAACAGTGCAGGGCAGCGACATCACAATCGGCACGACCGGTGGCGTGACCGTGAACGGCGCCAATGTTGTGGCGGCTGATGTGGCCGCGTCCAATGGCGTGATCCACGTGATCGACGCGGTTATCCTGCCGTAAGTTGCCGGCCTCATGCCATTCAGACAAGGGCGGCTTTTCAGCCGCCCTTTTTGACTGATATGACCGTCGGGGGTGGGGGCGCGCCGGGCCGTATCGTTGCATCTGGGCGCACCTGTTACAGATTTGAGCGCGGATCGGTTTCAAAATTAGGGATTTCCTGTAATATTTTTCATAAACAATTAGACAAGAAACAGCGAACCATAGTTCTGCCACAATGACGACACATGAAAACCCAAGGTCTACGTCGGGACGCAGAGTGAAAGCTGGAAAACGGCACAGGACTAGTAGCGCGGCACAGGACAAGGTACAGCCAAGTTCAAAGCGACCAGATCATGCTCCAGATGCCGGACGCCCCTTAGTGATGAGGCAATCGGGATGAAGAACCCCTACGAAACCCAACCCCAGCGCGCATTCTGGCGCTCCGCCGTCTCAGACCTTTCGCCCATCGAAATGGACGGCGTTTATGAGCCTCGTTTCGAGATTACCCAAGACATGCGCATTTCAGCCGCTGGCAGCTGTTTTGCCCAGCATATCGCGCGCCAATTCCGGTTGCGCGGCTACAATTTTATGGATTTTGAACCCGCGCCGGCGATGATCGATGCGCTGATGGCCGATGAGTTTGGCTATGGTCACTACTCGGCGCGCTACGGCAATATCTATTCAGTGCGCCAACTGGTGCAGCTCTTTGACCGCGCGGGCGGACGGTTTGAGCCGGAGGATCATGTGTGGGAAACCGATGGGCGGTTCTTTGATCCGTTCCGGCCTAGCATTCAGCCCGGCGGGTTTGCAAGTGAAGGGGAATGCTTGCTAGAGCGGCAGCATCACCTGAGCAAAGTCAGCACGATACTGGAACATACGGATATCTTTGTGTTTACTTTCGGGCTGACCGAGGCGTGGGAAAACACACGCGATGGGGCGGTGTTGCCCACCTGCCCCGGCACGATTGCGGGTGCTTTTGACCCCGAGATTTATGCATTCAAAAACTTTCGTTTTAACGAGATACTAGAGGACGCGCAGGCGTTCATTGCCTTTGCCCGCCAGCACAATCCAGACATGCGGTTCTTGTTCACGGTTTCGCCTGTCCCGCTAACAGCCACGGCCACAGATCAGCACGTGTTGCCCGCGACAGTCTATTCCAAATCCGTGCTGCGCGCGGTCGTTGGGGAGTTAATGCTAGAGCATAGTTTTGTTGACTATTACCCGTCCTATGAGTTGGTCGCGTCACACCCGATGAGAGGGGTTTTTTACCGCCCCAATATGCGGCAGGTGGCTTCCGAAGGGGTAGCGCGGGTAATGGACATCTTTTTCCGTGCACATGGGGGCGGTCAGGTGACGCTGCCTGCGTCCACGGATACACGTGCGCTCAAGCAAAAATCGGATGTGCATTGCGACGAAGAAGTGCTGGAGATGTTCGGATCATGACGCTTTATATCTGCGGCAACTCCCATGCCCGCGCGCTGCGGGCCGGGGCCAGCGCACTGGAACAGGAGGAAGGCGCGGACCCGATGGTCGTGTTCCCGCTGGGTACTGCAGACAACGAGGCACAACCCTTCAGCGCGGTTGAGAGAGGCAAGGTGGTTTTGACGAACAAACGGTTTCGCAAGAAGCTCAAACAGTTCTTCGGGTTCACCGCCTTTGATCCAGGTCACCGCTGGGGTATCTGCCTTGGCAACCACAATTTCCGAATTTTTCGCAGTGACGGCTGGTTAACGGCCGCTCCCTCATGGATGGGGCTAAAGAACAAGACGCCCATATCCGAGGCGCTTTTCGAACGGATCGTCGCGGAGGATCAAAAGCACATTCGCACCTTCTTCGACCAGTTGATCGAAACAGGGGTGCAGCCGTTCGTGATCTCTGCACCGTGGCCGTTGCGCCCTGATCCGAAGATATCGGATCTACGGCTGTCCCCTGACGTGTTGAAAGCGCTTGATACGCGGGCGCGGGTTCTCTTTTCGGAATGGCTGGCGGAGCGAAACATCATGATTGTCACACCACCGGTGGAGACAGCAGATGAGGATGGTTTCCTGCGGCCTGAATTCGCAAAGGGAGGAGATGATCCCTATCACGGCAACAATGCCTATGGCCGGTTGATGATGCGCAAAGTGCTGCAGCATGAGGCCAAAGCTGTCAGTATCCAAACCCCACACAAACGGCTGGCTTGAAGCCTGGTCAGTGTTAGAAAGAGTTCGCGCCGAATTTTTTCAAAAAATCTGCCTTTTCTTGGCAGAATGTGGTCTCGCTCAGGCACTTGCAAACATCGCACGGACCTTACGCCCTATGGCACGGTCATTTTTCGCGCTATTCGTCATCGCAACATCAGGTGTGCCAACCGCCTTGTGCAGGGCTGCGTTCAATTGGCCCGATGCGCGGGCTTTGGGACTGATCGACATGCAGGCCTTTATCAACTGACGATCGTTGAACGGGTTCACATAGGCCGCATGGCTATGCGCCAAGAGCCGCGCGCCCAGCGTTTGCGGCAACAGCAGTTCCAAAAAGGCAACTTCGTAGAGCCGTTCTTTGGCATTTTGCGGCACTGTTTCGAGCCAGTTGCAATACTCCGCCCCCCAGTAGAACGTGTTCTGTTCCATCGGGCGCCCGCCGATCCGCAACTTCCCCACCGCGTGCGGCAGCGAAAAATCAAGGCTCGACGGCCATTGGTTGGCCCGCGCCATATCAAGAATGTTGCCACGCAGAACCAGATCGGCCTCCGGTGTGAGATGCTTGGCGGCCAGCTCTTGATCAGTGGGCGGGCGCATATACCCAGTTTTCTGAAAAAAGCCCCAACGCAACCTGTCGATGGCCATCTTGTCAACCACGCCCTCTCGCGTGGCATCAAGGGCGTCCACAAGATGCAGTTCGTGTCCCAAATCAGTGGCCAGCGTATTGGCCAAGAAACAGTCAAACCCGGTTATCTTGTTGGTGCGGTGGGCGTAGAGAAGCGACGCTTTGTGTATGTGCGCTTTGGCCGAATAGGCCAATGTGCGGCTGTCGGCGCCGCCACTCAAAGGGACGAGACAATCATAGGACGTCAGAAACGCGCCGGTGATCTTGCCTAGCCGCTGCGTGATGAAAGCCGCCACCTCGTCAACCGCGCTGTCGGGCCGGGAAAACACCTCATCCCGGCCCGGCCAATGACGGTGCAGGGTATAGCTCTGCAGATCAAGGTAGTGGTTCGACATGGCCCGCATGACATCCGGGTCACAGGTGTGGCCCATGCCGTAATTGCCACCTTCGGAGATGATGCGTTCGTGATTGATGCGGTAGTTGCGCCGAAGGGGACGGTTCAGTGTCATCAGCGGTGACGACCCCACCATGCGTGCCTTGGCATGAAAGACCGCCGGCAAGTTCATCACCGGGTCAAAATACATCCGCTGCTCGACGGGCGTGATCACGATTGCCGCATAACTGCCAGAGAGCTCGCTGATCTGGTGCTCGGCGCCTGCCCAAAATCCATCATCGTCGAGACCGACATCCAAGCGATAAGGATCCCTGCCGATGACATGGTCTGCATCGGCCACGACGAAGCCCAAAAGCCAGCCGAGTGGCGCGCCTGTCCTGTCGTACAACGGGCGGCAATCGAGCTTGGGACAATAGGTCAGCCACCAACCGTTTTGCTGAACCCGCGGCCAGCCTGCCACCTCTGGCGGCGCGTCCCGCGACAGGCGATACTGGCGCGTGAACACATCCTTGAAGGACTGGTTGGCAGCGATGCAGTTGTCAATGGCGGTTTGCATGACGCGGGTCCTGACGAGACGGTCTGGGCATCAGATAGGTCAGTTCTTCTCAACCCGGCGCAAATTGTTGAAAACCTCGCTCAACGCGCGACGAAACGCCACCGGGCGGGCGAGAATGGCGCAATGTGCGATCGCCTCTATCTTGCCGGCGGCTTTCATTTTCTTGCCAAGCGCATGGCCCACCTGATCGGCCAGATAGTGATTGAAGTTGTCGGCGCGCGGGAAGCGGCTCCAATGAGGTTTTTCGCGATCCCCGCCGCCATGAACGACGAAATAGAGGCAGTCGTCGCTCAACGTGCTGTCCATGGGCGGGCGCGTGAAATGGGTGATCTTGCCGCGATAGTCCATCCAGCGCTCTTCCTCGGGCACCACTTGGGGATCGGCGGAAAACTGGGCGGAAAAGGACAGACAGCTTTTGGCCCCCAGAGCACCCGCAAAGATGATCGCGCCGTAGCCGCCCATGGAATTGCCGAACGTGACAACCTCTTTGATCTTGTGAGTGCGCTTGTAGCTTTCGACGAGGTCGAGAATTTCCTCGTGGATGCCCGGTGCGTTGTACCAGCTGCGCAAGGTGTCGGCGACAAAGAGCACATGGTTGCGCCCACGCATGTGACTGGTGCTCACGAACTCTTCGGCTTGCTCGCGGGTGTCGGGCTTTCCCACCCCGGTGAAGGACACCACAAGGCGCGGCTCGGAGCCAATGAGAGATGTGGCGCGCACCCTGTCGGAGGCATAAAAAAGCGCGGGTCCTACGGGGGCCATCGTGTTCATGCCACGACCGAACGGTCTTTTTGATCGGCGATGGGGGTCAGGTTGGCATCGATCCCGTGTTTTTGCATCAGCTCATCGAGAAAACTGCCTTTGGGCGGGACGCCGCCATGTTTGCGCGCGCAAAAGCGCTTGATCGGGGCCCAGATGTGGATGCAGCGGGTGTCGTCTGTGGTCTGGCTCCAGGTGTGCACTGGCCGGCGGGTGAAAACGCGCCGGTCTGCAAAATGGATGGGATAGTAATAGGACGTGGGGCGCGCGTGTTCCATCTCGCCGGTCATGTTGAGAAAGGCGGTCACGCCCAGCGGCCCCCAGATGCCCCAGGGCATTTCCGAGACATCCATCGGATCACCAGCGGCAGCGCGCGCCTTGACGTCCTTCAAAAACCGCGGCGGGAGCCATTCGGGGATCGGGTGGGTTTCTTCGGTGAAGGCCAAAAGGCCTTTGAGTGTCGGACAGTCGGGCGGCATCCGGAGGATCGCGCCATTGATTTGGCCCCTGCCCTTTTCGTCGTTCCATGTCTCGTAGCCGAACACGTATTTCTCATCTGCCGGGATCGGACGGACGGAATAGACATCGGTGTCGACATAAATGATGTCGGGGTCTTTGGCGATCATGTGAAAGCGGAAGAGATCGGAAAACAGCGCCACAGAGCCGGTGCGGGCATGGGTCTGGAAATTCTCGGTGTCCAGCACCTCGCGCCCGTTGCGCACCTCAACGCCTTCGGGAACGCCTTGGACCTCATCATAGGTGTAAAGGATCGTTGGGTGACCCTGATCGACAAAGGATTTCAGGCACACTTGTTCGAGCCAGGTGAGAGAGCCACCGATCCAAAGCGCGCCAATGGGGGGCAAATCCGCCATGACTGTACTGCCTCATTTTGTCTTTTTCTAAAAACTATCCGATCCCCGATTTCCTCGCAACCGGTGGCGCAGGTCGCTTGCCGTGATTTTGAGCCAAACTTGCAAGACTGCACCGGTATGGGGGCGCTGCCCCCGCCTGCGGCTCCCCCGGAGTATTTCTGGCAAGATGAAGCAAGGGCGCTGTCGGGGTCTTCATCTTGCCAAAAATACTCATGATCCAGACTGTGGCGCGCCGCGCGGTCTTCACGGATTGAGAACGGGCTGTGCGCTAAGGGCTAGGCGTATGGCGGGCACTCTGCTAAATACGTCCGCAAAAAAAGAGCATGAGGCGATGATGGACAGCACCCCCACCTGCACGCTTGTGGGCACGGTCAAGGATGAAGGGCCGTATCTGCTGGAGTGGATCAGCTATTACAAGCTCATCGGCTTTGAGCGTATTTTCGTGGCCTCAAACGACAGTGAGGACAGGACACGAGAGATGCTCGACGCCTTGGACGCGGCAGGGGAGATCACGCATCTGGAAAACTCCGTGCATATCAAGGGTGAGCCGGAAGACCCGCAGAACCGGGCCTATCAGCGCTTTTGGACCATGCCGGACGTCAAAGGATCGGATTGGATCCTGGTGGCCGACGCAGATGAGTTTCTCAACATACATGCGGGCGACGGCACGTTGGACGCGCTTTTTGAGGGGCTCAAGGCGCGCGGGTCTGCGGATGCTGATGTGCTGTCGGCCACGTGGCGGGTGTTTGGCAATGGTGGCGTCACGCAGTTTGAAGATGCGCCAATCCTTGAGCAATTCAGCCGCTCTGCCCCGCCCGGTGTGCACCGCATTCAGCGCTATACCGGGTTCAAGACGATGTTCCGCCCGCGCGGCGTGCGGCGGTTGGGCGTGCATCGGCCAAAGTATGCGCCGCGGTTTCGCAACGGGACGGTGCCGCTCAAATGGGTCAATGGCTCAGGCGAGGAGATGCCCGCGCAATACATCACCCAAGGCTGGCGGTCCTTTGAGGGCAGTTATGGCGACGCGTTGGTGAGCATGAACCACTACATGATCAAAAGCTCTGAGGCCTTCCTGATGAAGCGCTATCGCGGCACGGCCAACAGCGCGGATGCCGAGCGGATTGATTTTTCGTATTTCGAAACATTCAATGCCAACCACGTGGAGAATGTCAGCATTCAGCGTCATGTGCCAGCACTTCGCGCGGCAATTGAGGATTTGAAGCTGCGGGTGCCGAAACTACGGGATTTGCATGAGGAAAGCCTGGCGTGGCATCGCAAGCGGCTGGATGTGGCGCGGGCCGAAGTGGTCGCTGATCTGCCGGAGATTGCGCAAAAGCTGGGGCTGGTGGCGTAGCATGGCGCAAAAGAAAGAAAGCTTCCTGGCGGTCACCACGATGAAGAATGAAGCGCCGTTCATGCTGGAATGGGTCGCGCATAATCAGGCCATCGGGTATGACAGTTTCCTCATCTACACCAATGATTGCGATGACGGCACGGACGATATGGCCCGGCGGCTGGACGCGCTTGGGATCGCCTCTCATGTAGACAACAATGACAGGCCCATGGGGCGCAAGGAAAAGCCCGTCTCGCCGCAACGGCATGCGCTGCGGGGGGCCACGGCCCATGAGCGGTTCAAAGCGGCGGATTGGGTCATCTGCTGTGATTGCGATGAATTTCTGAACCTCCGGGAGGGCAGCGCCCTGCCGGATCTGGTGGCGGCAAGCGGGCCTGCGGATGCGATATCTGTGTGTTGGAAGCTCTTCGGCAATGGGTTTCGACGCCATTACGAGGATGTGCCGATCATGGAGCAGTTTTTCCATGCCGCCCCCGAGGAGGGCTTCACCAATTATCGCGGGGCCGGTTTGAAAACGCTCTTTCGCAACAACGGCACGTTTCACCGGATGGGGGTGC
>JBCBWJ010000350.1:0-3535 GCA_039817165.1 Pseudomonadota bacterium
TCACCATGGAGGCGGCCGCCACATCGCGCGCCGAGGCCCGATCATGTTTGCCCAGATACTGCGCCGTCAGCGTGCCCGCTGCGATCGACAGGCCAATGTTCATCGCGCTGACATAGAACATGAGCGTGGAGGCGAACCCGGCGGCGGCGGCGATCTCGGCCTGGCCCAGAAGCGAGACAAAGAAGATGTCGAGCAGATCAACGAGGTAGATCGCCATGATGCCAATCGAGGAGGTGAACGACATCACCGTCACATGGCGCATGATCGGGCCTTGGGTGAAGTCGGTTCCGGTGGTTTTGACCATGTGCAGCCTTCTCACGTCGTCGTCGGATCAGCGTTAGAGGAGGCGCGCGCAAAGCCCCAGCTTTTTCTTGGCGCACGCGTGCTTTGGCAGGCCTTCTTGCAGCAAAATGCGGCCTGTCTGAGCGGTTGCCGGGCTGATGGGCACGGCACTGTCACCGGGTATCTGCGAGAGTGTGACGGCACGGTTTTGCCGGGCAGGCGCCCTTTCAATTCCTTAATTTCATGATTTGGGCATCCGGGTGTATGGACCGTCCAAGGATTGGGCGGCATGTGTGTGGCCAGCTGTGTCAGGACAGAATGTGACGATGACCGAGGTTGAAAAGAGGCGGGTCCTCAGACGCAAAGTCTTTTTCATCCACGGGTTCGATCCGCGTGACGGACAGCGCTACAAGGACCGCTACAGCGCGGAGGCAAAGGACCAATCCCCCTATGTCGACTACCGGCTGGCGATCACGGACCTTCCGGGAGACCAGGCCGACAGCACCTGGAAAACCGCGTGGCAAAAGGACGGGTGGCCTGTCACCGTCACTGAATTTGAAGCGCTGGAATGGGGCGATCTTGTGCGTGCCAAGATGCGCGTGGGCGTCATGGCCACGCTGGCCTCCGCACTGCGCAGTTTCTGGATCTTGTGGCGCGCGGGTGTGTTTGGCGCGTTGATGCGGCTGGATCACTTCAAGACCATCGCGTTTCTCATCCCCTATCTGGTGATTTGTGTGCAGATCCTTTTGGCCGCAGGGATTGCCGGGGCGGGCTGGACGTTGGTGTCCGGTCTTGGCGCGCCCTGGATGGCGTGGGGCGCGGCGCTGGCGCTTTTTGGTGCAAGCTTTTGGATGGTGCGGCGCACGAAGGGGTTTTTCATGACCTCTTACTCGCTGAACCTCTATGAGTTTTGTGTGGGCGAGCGTGGGGCCTACACCCCTCAGACCGAAAGCAGGATCGCCGCCTTTGAAGAGAAGGTCATTGCGGCGATGGGCCGGGATTATGACGAGGTCGTGGTGATCGGTCATTCCTTTGGGGCCAATCTGGCGCTGTCGACGGTGTCGGATGTTGTGCGATCCGGGACGTTGCCCCGGCAGGGGCCGCAGCTGACACTGGTCACGATCGGGGCGTTTTTGATCAACATGACGGTGCTGCCGGACGCCTGGCGGCAGCGGCGGGACATGCGGTTTCTAGCAGGCCAAGAGCGGGTGGCGTGGTATGACCTGTCAGCACAGGCGGATCGCTACATCTTTTCGCTCTATGATCCGGTGAAAGCCAGCGGCGTGGCACCGGACCCCCAGCTTTGGCCCAAGATGATCCCTGTGCGCTATCGCCACAATCTGCGGCTGAAGACGTACAAGACCCTCAGGCGTAGTTTTTTCGACACGCATCTGCAGTATATCCAAGCGTTCGACCGACCGCGGGATTATGATTATTTCGCGCTCACCGCGGGGCCGACCTTTGTGCGCGACTACTTTGCGGGGCGAAAATCGGAGGCGCGGGGCCGTGGTCAGGCGATTGGGCGCTATCACAGCACCGCCCCTGATGCGCATGGCGCTGGGCGCGCTGTTGACAACAAATCTTACCCATCTTATACGCCGCCCAATCCCGGTTGAGGGAAAGACTCAGCCGATATCAAAATTGCAAGTGGTCATGATCCGGGCGCCTATAGCTCCGATCCTCTGAATGCCCCCCGCGACGTACCAGCAGGTAGCACGGTACGCTTGCGGCTTTCGTGCTTGGCGGACGCGCCTTGTGCAGAGTTCGATAACCCCCGCGCGGGAACGCCCGCGCAGATGAGAAAACGACAGGAAAGAGGCCTTTATGCCAACGATCCAACAGCTGATCCGCAAACCGCGCCAGCCCAAAGTCCGCAAGACCAAATCCCTGCACTTGCAGGGCTGTCCGCAGAAACGTGGCGTGTGCACGCGCGTCTACACGACCACTCCGAAGAAGCCGAACTCGGCCATGCGGAAGGTTGCCAAGGTGCGCCTGACCAATGGTTTTGAGGTGATCAGCTATATTCCCGGTGAAAGCCACAACCTGCAGGAACACTCTGTTGTTCTGATCCGTGGCGGCCGTGTGAAAGACCTTCCGGGTGTGCGGTATCACATCCTGCGCGGTGTTCTGGATACCCAAGGTGTCAAGGACCGTAAGCAGCGTCGTTCCAAGTACGGCGCCAAGCGGCCCAAATGATCCGCGCGGCCGTCATATGGGGCTTTGTGGCCCTGCCCGCCACGGCGCTGGCCGTTCATGCCGAGAGCTTCCTGTCGCTCGCCATGGACGCAGGCGCGGGCGTGCATAATTTTGCCACGGCAGACAGTGCCGCCGAGGCGCAGACGTCTGCGTTGAAAGCGTGCAAGGAGCTGGCGGGTGGGTGCGAGATCGTGCTGACCCGCGCCAACCTGTGCGCCAGCCTGGCCTATGACTACTCCAATGGCGGCTTTGGCGTCGGCACCGATGTGGATGCCGATGTGGCCCAATCGAACGCCGTGCCGATCTGCACGAGCTATGGAAACCCGAATTGCCAGATCGTCGAGACGATCTGCGCCAAGTAAACGAGAGAGAGACGAGACATGTCCCGCCGTCACGCAGCTGAAAAACGCGAAGTTCTGCCCGACGCCAAGTTTGGCGACATCGTGCTGACCAAATTCATGAACAACCTGATGATCGACGGCAAGAAATCCGTCGCTGAGCGCATTGTGTATTCCGCGCTCGACCGGGTGGAAGACAAGGTGAAGCGCGCCCCCGTTGAAGTGTTCCACGAGGCGCTCGACAACATCAAGCCGTCGGTCGAGGTCCGCTCCCGCCGGGTGGGTGGTGCGACCTATCAGGTGCCCGTCGAAGTGCGCCCCGAGCGTCGCGAAGCGCTGGCCATTCGCTGGCTGATCACCGCATCGCGCGGCCGCAACGAGAACACGATGGAAGAGCGCCTGGCGGGTGAGCTTCTGGACGCGGTCAACTCGCGCGGCACCGCTGTGAAAAAGCGCGAAGACACGCACAAGATGGCAGAGGCCAACAAGGCATTCTCGCATTATCGCTGGTAATCACGTCGATCCCCATCGACGCATTTAGAGGCAAAGACCATGGCACGCGACTACACGCTAGAGCACTACCGCAACTTCGGCATTATGGCCCATATCGATGCAGGCAAGACCACCTGCTCGGAGCGGATCCTGTATTACACGGGCAAATCCCACAACATCGGTGAGGTGCACGATGGTGCGGCCACGATGGACTGGATGGAGCAGGA
>JBCBWJ010000351.1:0-3532 GCA_039817165.1 Pseudomonadota bacterium
CGGATCAGCTGCACGGCAGAAAGCTTCGATCCATTCCTTGTCAGCGGGCTTGCGTTCAACGCGACTGATCTTGCCCCGCCTCTTGTCCTGGGCGATCCGCTCAAACTTGTCGTAGGGCTTCACACGTATAAGCGGCGTGCCTTCCAGCTCGTGCGCGTTGTTGATGACCGCACTCGCTGGCGTCACGATCTCGCGCCACCACGTATCGGTCGATGCCTTTGGTTTGAGTTTTGGGCCAAGGCCCTTCAGAAGCGCACCGGAGATTGCGCCCAAAGGCATGTCGCCGATTTCTTCGACAATCGGGATCAACTGCTTCGCGGTCTTGGGGGAGGCGTTGTAGAGCATGATTGCATCCGACAATGTCTTGCTCGGCTCATCGCCAACAACATGGCGACGTATCTGAAGCTCGGTCTCGCGGTTTATCCAGTCCCGTGCGCCCGCTTCTGTAGATGCCTTAGTGCTTCGCCGGTATGGGCCTGCGATTGGCCTGCCGTTGTACTCGACCCAGCCCTTAGCCCAGTAGAAGCGACCCCTCTTGTAGATTTGGAGCGGCATGCCTGGCCTCCTTCAAATATCTTGTCGATCTGCGCCGGTGTGATCAGCATGGTCCGCCCAAGACGGTAGAAAGCGCCTGTCTCGTTTGCCCTCTCGCGAAGTGTCCGCTCAGAAATCTCGATGCCCATATCACCCATGAGCTCAACCCATTCTTCGGGCTTCTTGCCTAGAGCCAATATTTGCGAGCTGTCAGCATACTCTTCATTTGACATAGCTTAGCTCCCTCTGCCCGAGTTTGCTGTTTTAGGCTCAGCTTTCACCGTGAACTGGGCAACATACTTCTCCCAGGCCCCTTTGGGGATTTTCGGGTTACGTTTCCCTGGCGCGGTGAAGATGTGATCCAGCATGTCTTCGCGGATCAAGTAGCGAACGTTGGTCACAGGAATGCCAACGCGCTCAGCAAGTTCTTTCGGTGTTTCAAGAAATTTCGTCATGCGTCACCTCTGGCTGTCTGGACCACGAAACGAAGCAGAAGATTCTCTTTTGCCTTCAGAATGAAACAAAAGTACGCTCGGCATGAGAGAAACGAGCGCATAGCCACGCAACATGGTTACATCATAAATGTGTGACCATATTCGTGGTCAATTCAACTAATTTTAAGGTTGCACATGACTGTTGAGGGCCTAGGACTCCGATTATCGGCAATAAGACGCCAAGAAAAACTGTCTCAAGAAGAGATGGCTGAGCGTCTACACGTCAGCCGAAGCGCCTATCAATACTATGAAAGGGGAGAGCGCGATCTGCCCGGATCGCTCTTATTGAAGGTGTTTCAAGAATTCGAGGCTGACCCGCTATGGGTGCTGGAAGGCGATGTTGAGCCAGGATTGACTCGACGCGAACGTGAAATGGCTCGTGCCTATCGAAAGGTCGGTATGGCTGTAGAGCATCGGATCCACGAACGCGGCCTATCTGTGCCGGATGAAAAGAAGTGGGACGCTATTGATTTCCTCTTTGCTGAATTTCTCAATCAGGACCCACTAAAAACGACCGAGAATGCGCCCGACACGCAAAGAGTAGACCGCATCCTGGGGTTAGTCGCGTGATGACTGAGGATCAGTTGCCATCAAACGTATACGTGCTGAAACCGCGAGGGATGTCGCTCTCAGATCGGCTTGATCGATTTCTGGAGCAACACGCTCTTGCTCCAGACGAAACGCCAATCCGGCGCGATCCTACGCGCCCCAAAGCGCCTGGAGTCAACGCGATTAGGTGTGCCACTTGTGGGCAGATGGAGTACCTCACGAGGGATTATTGCCGCTGCGGCCACTATCTTCGTGGACAGTTGGAAGACGAATTTCTGGCGTGGGAGGACCAAGTCGCGGAGGATCATATTCGACTGGCGGAGCCTGTAGAGGTAAAGTTGAGAAAGCTTCGCTACTTTAACCTGCTCAGCTTGCCGCTCGTCATCGTTCCGCTGCTGTTTTTGACATTCTTTTCAGAGAGTCTTTCTCTCACGCCTATGATCTGGATGGCCGTCGGCATTGCAGTGATGGGCGTTTGCGCAGGAGTGGAGCAACGCCTCCAAAAACCGGTCGAGGCAAGCCAGCGATTTCTCAGCACCTACACCCTTGAGACCTTTTTAGAACAACGCGTTCTGCCCCGAAAGTTGATTGATCAGTAAATGACCACCGAAGAGCAGATCGGCGAATTCATCGCCCGTTGGAAGCCATCTGGCGGCAGTGAACACGCCAACTACCAGCTGTTTGTGATCGAACTGACTGAGCTACTTGGCCTCGAACGCCCATTCCCGGCGACGGATGATGACGCCAACGATCACTACCGGTTCGAGCGGCCCGTCACCTTCGCGCACACCCACAAGCGCAGCACAGGCTTTGTCGATGTCTACCGCGCGGGCCACTTCGTTCTGGAAACCAAACAAGGCGTGAACCAGAAGAAGAACCGCCAAGGAGACCTGACGAAGGGCACCGCTGATCGCAAACAGAAGCGCACCGGGCATGGCGTGCGCGGCACAGCCGCATGGGACGACACCATGCTGAAGGCGCGCAATCAGGCGGACAATTACGCCCGCGCTGTCGCAAAAGAAGACGGCTGGCCCCCGTTCTTGATGGTCGTGGACGTAGGCCACGTGATTGAGCTCTACGCCGACTTTTCAAAGCAAGGGCAAGGCTACAACCAGTTCCCGGACGGCAATCGCTACCGCATCGCGCTGGATGAGCTTCACGACGAAGAAATCCGCGATCTGCTGCGCACGATCTGGACCGATCCATACAGCCTCGACCCGTCCCTGAAAGCTGCCGAAGTAACGCGCGACATCGCCGCCCACCTTGCCGAACTGGGCAAGAGCTTCGAAGGACAGGGCCACGACAGCCAGACCGTGGCCAGCTTCCTCATGCGCTGCCTATTCTCCATGTTCGCCGAAGACGTGGACCTGATCCCGCGCGGCAGCTTCACAGAGCTATTGCGCAAGCTGCGCGGGCACCCGGAACACGCCGAACCGGCGCTCAAAGGTCTTTGGGAAACCATGAACACCGGCGGCTTCTCCCAAGTTCTCATGCAGGACCTCAAACGCTTCAATGGCGGCCTGTTCAAAGAGGCCGAGGCGCTCGCACTGAACGAACTGCAACTGGACCTGCTGATCGAAGCGGCGGAAGCCGACTGGAAGCAGGTCGAACCGGCGATCTTCGGCACGCTCCTCGAACGCGCGCTCGACAAACGCCAGCGCCACAAGCTCGGCGCACACTACACGCCGCGCGCCTATGTGCAGCGGCTTGTCACGCCCACCATCATCGAACCCCTGCGCGAGGATTGGCGCGACGTGCAGACCGCCGTCCAGCGCTTGACCGAAGACGGCAAAACCGACGACGCGCTCAAGCTCGTCCGCGATTTCCACGCCAAGCTGTGTGAGACCACCGTTCTCGACCCTGCCTGTGGCTCGGGCAACTTCCTCTACGTCGCGCTGGAGATGATGAAAGCGGAAGGCTTAGAGAATATCTTTGCGCGCCATACTCGCCACAAG
>JBCBWJ010000352.1:0-3498 GCA_039817165.1 Pseudomonadota bacterium
GAATTCGTTGTTTGAACGTCAAAAGTATTTCAAAAACAGTCTCTTAGTAGAGTGTTACAAAGATCAAAAAAACCCCGAGGCGGCGCGGGCCCCGGGGTTTCTTCTTGGCCTGTGCAAGGCGCTTTAGTTGACGGTCTTCGCCTCAACCACGTCTTTTTCGACCGCATCACCGCTCAGAATTTCGATCCGGCGGGGTTTGAGGGCCTCGGGCACTTCGCGCACCAGATCGATGTGCAGCATGCCGTCTGCGTGGCTGGCACCCGTTACGCGTACATGGTCGGCAAGCTGGAACTTGCGCTCGAACGCGCGGGTGGCGATGCCACGGTGCAGATAGCTGCGGTCTTGATCTTCGTCGGCTTTGCGGGCCGCAACGATCAGCGCGCCTTCTTTCACATCAACCGACAGATCGGCGTCGGCAAACCCGGCAACGGCGACAGAAATGCGATACGCGTCATCCGCCGTTTTTTCGATATTGTATGGGGGGTATGTCGGCTGATTGATATCGGCGGTCAGGACACGGTCCATCATGTCCGCAATCTGATCAAAGCCAATGGTTGCACGGTAAAGGGGTGCAAGGTCAAAGTTTCGCATGGGTCATCCTCCATTGAGCGACAACTGAATTTACCTTCCCGGACGGGACAGGCGTTTGAATACACCGGCCCGCTCTGCGGCGCCGATACGCAAAATATGGGAACGGAGATTTGTGGGTTCAAGACCCGCCAACGGTGGAAAACTTGGCCCCACCGCTGCTGTTGCCGGCATTACCACCCTGCAGGCCACCCACGGATTCGAACCGCGCACCAGAGACGGCGGGTTTCGGCAAAGCGCGCAGATCGCGCTTCAACTGGTCCACCAGAACGGGCAGCTCCATGCCCCAGGCGGTGGTGAATTCCCCGCCTTCCACGCGCCCACCACTGACCAGAGACAGGATGCGCGCGCGACGTCCGTCGCGGTAAAACACCGGCGCGCCCGACGTGCCAAAGGTGATGGAGCAATCAAAGGCAAGGATCCCTTGGTTGTGCCAAAGCACACCGCAATCGCGCTGCCAGGACAGGGCTGCATCGCGACCCCGGCCATAGGAGACCACGCTCACCCGGTCGCCTGCGCGGCCCGAGGTATGGACCACGAAAGGGGCTGCGGTGGTCGACAATATGGGCTCGCTCAGCTCCAGAAGGGCAGCGTCATTGCGCACGTTCGAGGCGCTCATCCCACCGCGGGAGTCGTAGCCTTTTGCCGCCACAACGCGGGACACGCGCCGATCGGCGATGGACACACCATCGCGCAGGCCTGCGCGAAATCGGATTGTCTCTGCCGGGATCAACTGCCCGCGATTGTCAAAGATGCAGTGGGCGGCCGTCAGCACAAGATCGGTGGCAATCAGAACGCCCGTGCAAAACCCCTGCCCGTTGAGATCGACGCGGCCCACGGCCTCCCACCCGAAAAGATCATCACGATCCGTGAGACGGACAAAATCGCTGGCCGTGGCCATGGTGGGCAAACCGACCAGGCAAGCTGTCAGGGCCACGCGGCGCAGGATCGCCTTCAACCCCATCATTTCGTTTTGACGAATTTCGCACCGGTGTCGCGGCGTTCCCCGGCGGTTGACATGGCAGGGGCCGCGCTTTGAAAGACGCCCTTCCCGGCGTCCAGCGCCTGCATCAGATCGCTTAGCGGTTCCTGCAATTGCGTGCCAAGAGACACTTTGCGGCCCTGCACCTCTGCCATGGCGGAAACCACGGACACCACGCGCGGCTGGCCGGTCTCAAAGGAAAAGATCGGCGCGCCGGAAGAGCCAAAATTCACGTCGCATGACATGATCAAAACGCCCTGTTGGCGGGCCATCACATCACACACTTCCTGAAGCGATGGCGCATCCGCCCGATCGCGGCCATAGCTCACCACCCCGATCTCTTGGCCCTTGTGCGGGCGGTGATCGGTTTCAAACGGGATCACTTGGGTGTTTTGAATGGGATGGTGCAATTCCAAAAGCGCCAAATCATTGCGCACCCGGTCAGACGTCACATCGCCGTGGTAGTCATAATCGGGATGGGTCACGGCGCGGCGCACATCACGGTAGGCCAAGGCACGACCGTTGCGCCACCCCGCCAGAAACTCGATCTTTGCGTGGTCGATCCGCTGACCGGTGGCTTTGTCGTAAAGGCAATGCGCCGCTGTCAGCACCAGATCAGGCGCAATCAATGCGCCTGTGCAAAAGCCACGACCGTCGATGTTGAGCTTGCCCACGGCCTCCCAACCGCGATTGTCATCACCAGTGTCCAGGCGCTTGAGCGCGGTATCGGACGACGCAGGCGTGGCCACCAAAAAAGCGCAGGTCAAGGCGGCGAGGATGCGGAACATGAGATCTCCAAAATCAGTTGTGACTGACCTACTTCCGGTTTTGGGCCAAAATGGGGCGGCTATGTCGTCTTTTCTGGCCTCAGCCGTATGAGCGCCAAGTTACGCATTCTTACAAAGAAGTGACTGTCTGCGCGCCGATTCCCGACTATGTTGGCAGGATGAAACGCGCCCTACCCTTCGTCTTCGTCGGTCTGATGACCACCTCTGCCTTGGCCCATGATCCGACCGTAATGGACGTGCGCGTGGAACAGGTGGGCATGCTTTGGAACATCCATGTGACCGTAGAACATGCTGATACCGGGTGGGAGCACTATGCGGATGGATGGGAGGTACAGGACGCCGATGGCAATGTTCTGGCCCACCGCAAACTGATGCACCCGCATGTCGATGAGCAGCCGTTTACGCGGTCTCTCAGCGGTGTGGTGATCCCCGATGGCACGCGCGAGATTTTTGTAAAAGCGCATTGTACGGTCGGCGGATGGGCGAGCGATTTGGTTCGGGTGGATTTATCCCGTTAGGGAAACGCGGTCCTACCGGCGGCCTTCTCGCAACCATCCGGCAAGAACCAGCGCGGAACTCAGCAAAAGGACAAGCCACGCAGGCAAGAGCGGCAGTTGCATCACCGCGCGCGTCTCGTAGGCGCCACGCGGGGTCAGTCCGATCCAGCCTCGCCCGATGGCAGGCCGCCCCGGCCTGACAGATCGCAGGCGCGGCAGGCCATCTTCCAGGGCCAAGGCCCCGCCGCCCGTGGCCGTCATAAGTTCTGCAAGAGGATCAGGGCTGGCGATCGTGTTTTCAAACTCCACCGGCGAAGACGGCCCAAGACCGATCACCGCGCTCAGATCACCGTTTTCAATGCGGTAAAGCCCCAGATCTGACCCGGTATACGTGGTCTCAAAGCGGCCGGGCGTGGTCTCTTCAAGCTCCATTTCAAGCACCTCATCGGACGGCGTTGTCACCGTCACGGGACCGATGGTTTCGGTCAAGGAGCGGCGTATAATGCGCATTTCCTGACCTGTGGCCTCGGCCCAGAGCGCCTCTTCCTCCAGTTCCGGCTCTGGAACAGGGGCTATGAAGGTGGCGGGCCGCAGCTGGAACTTCTGCGCCGTCTGGCCCACTGGATGATGAAAGAGCCGGAAC
>JBCBWJ010000353.1:0-3492 GCA_039817165.1 Pseudomonadota bacterium
GGATCGAAGACGCAGACCGGATGGGGCATTTCTGCCTCGGTATCTTCGGTCAGATCATCTATGTCTCGCCAGAGCGCGGCATGGTCGCGGTGAAGCTTTCGACCTGGCCAGAGGCGCTCAATAATGACAATCACGACAGTTGCGTGGCCGCGTTTCACGCCATTGCCCGCGCCTTTGGCCGCGACATCTGAAAAGGAAGATCCATGACCACCTTGCGCTGCATTTCTCCCGTTGACGGATCGGTTTATGCCGAACGCGAGACGCTGCCGCCTCACGCCGCGCGCGATCAGGTTGCGCGCCTGAGAGCCGCGCAAAACGCCTGGGCCGCCAGGCCTTTGCAGGAACGAGCAGAGCTGGTGTTGGCCGGTGTCGCAGCCGTGGGAGCGATGAATGACGAGGTTGTGCCGGAGCTTGCCAATATGATGGGCAGGCCCATTCGATACGGTGGCGAGTTCGGCGGGTTTGAGGAACGCGCCACCCATATGGCCGCCATCGCGCATGGGGCCTTGAGCGATATCGAAGTGGGCGAGGATGCGACCTTCAAACGATATATCAAGCGCGTGCCGCACGGCGTGGTCTTTGTCGTCGCGCCCTGGAATTACCCCTACATGACTGCGATCAACACGGTCGCGCCTGCGCTGATCGCAGGCAATGTGGTGGCGCTGAAACATGCGACGCAGACGCTTTTGGTGGGCGAACGGATGGTGCGGGCATTTCTGTCTGCGGGCGTGCCGGAAGATGTGTTTGCCAACCTTTACTTGGATCATGACACAACCGCCGGACTGATCGCAGAGCGGGCGTTTGATTTCGTGAATTTCACCGGCTCGGTGGGCGGTGGTCGCGCGATGGAGCAGGCCGCGGCGGGTACGTTCACCGGGCTCGGGCTGGAGCTCGGCGGCAAGGATCCCGGCTACGTGATGGAGGATGCCGATCTGGACGCCGCGGTGGACACTTTGATCGACGGGGCAATGTTCAATTCCGGGCAGTGCTGCTGCGGGATTGAACGGATCTACGTGCATGAGCGCCTGTTTGAACCCTTTGTCGAAAAGGCCGTTGAGATCGTGAAAGGTTACAAGCTTGGCAATCCACTCGACCCCGAAACGACCCTGGGCCCGATGGCCCATGTGCGGTTTGCAGACGAGGTTCGTTCGCAGATCAACGAAGCGCTGTCCGAGGGGGCTCAGGCGCACATTGACACTTTTGCCGAGGACGACGGTGGCGCATATCTCTCTCCACAGATCCTCACCGGCGTCACTCACGACATGCGCGTGATGCGAGATGAAAGCTTTGGCCCCGTGGTCGGGATCATGCCAGTGAGTGATGATGACGAAGCGGTCGAGTTGATGAATGACAGCGCGTTTGGCCTGACTGCCAGCGTCTGGACAGGAAATGTTGACCGGGCCGCGGCCATTGGCGAGCGCATCGACACGGGCACCGTGTTCATGAACCGCGCAGACTACCTTGACCCCGGCCTTTGCTGGACCGGGTGCAAGAACACAGGTCGCGGTGGCGGGCTATCGGTCATTGGCTATCACAACCTCACCCGCCCAAAATCGTTTCACCTCAAGAAAGTCACGTCATGATCCCGTCTGGAAACTGGTCCTATCCCACCGCTGTCAAATTTGGCCCCGGTCGCGTCGCAGAATTGCCGGCCGCTTGTACAGACGCCGGGATCACGCGGCCTTTGCTCATCACGGACCGGGGGCTCGCCCCGCTGCCAATCACGCAAAGCACCCTCGACATTCTGGACGCCGCAGGGCTTGGACGTGCTCTGTTTGCTGATGTCGATCCCAACCCCAATGAGGTGAACCTGGCCGCTGGCATCGCCGCCTACACGGCGGGCGGGCATGACGGCGTGGTGGCTTTCGGGGGGGGCTCAGGTCTCGACCTGGCCAAGATGGTGGCCTTCATGCACGGTCAAACCCGCCCGGTTTGGGATTTCGAAGACATCGGCGATTGGTGGACGCGTGCGAACGCGGATGTGATCGATCCCATCGTCGCTGTTCCCACCACGGCTGGCACCGGGTCCGAGGTGGGACGCGCCAGTGTCATCACCAACTCAGAGACCCATGTAAAAAAGATCATCTTTCACCCCAAGGTTCTTCCGGCGGTGGTGATCTGTGATCCAGAGCTGACCGTGGGCATGCCGAAATTCATCACAGCAGGCACCGGATTGGACGCCTTTGCCCATTGCGTGGAGGCCTTTTCCAGCCCGCATTACCACCCGATGAGCCAAGGTATCGCGCTCGAAGGGATGCGGCTTGTGATTGAAAACCTGCCCCGTGCCTATTCCAATCCAGAGGATCTGGAGGCACGCATGAATATGATGAGTGCGGCCATGATGGGGGCCACGGCCTTTCAGAAGGGTCTTGGCGCCATTCATGCAATGAGCCACCCGGTGGGCGCGATCTTCAACACTCATCACGGCACCACGAACGCCGTGTGCATGCCACCGGTTCTGCAATTGAACGCACCACTGATCGCGACACGGTTTGATCAAGCGGCGGGGTATCTTGGTGTGTCAGGTGGGTTTGCCGGGTTCTGTGACTTTGTGCAGACATTCAATGACGGGTTCGGTATCCCTCAAAAACTATCAGGCCTGGGCGTCACCGAGGATCGGCTGGATGATATGGTGGCGATGGCGCTGACCGATCCGTCTTGCGGGGGCAATCCCGTGACCCTGACCGGTGAAACTCTGCGGGATCTCTACAAAGCCGTTCTCTAAAGACACATACCAGTTCGGAAAACGACGCGCCGGCTGTCGTAAAGCTGCCAGACCTACGTGAGATATCTGTCATGCTTTGGCCTTCCTTCCAAATTGGACAGGCCTTTGGTGCAGTCTTCCTCATCTCTGCCGGACACGTCCGATGAACGGCCCTTTGTCGGGATCGCTTTCCTGCTGGCGGCGACCACGATTTTCCCGTTGCAGGATGTGATCATCAAGCTTCTGTCCGATGCCTATGCCGTACACCAGGTGGTGTTTATCCGTTCGCTCTTTGCGCTGCCCCTCGTGGTGGTCATCGCCCGGTTCGAAGGGCAGCTTTGGCCGTTGAAGATAGGAAGTTGGCGGTTGCAGTTCACCCGCGCGTTGGCTGCGTTCTTTTCCTACACGGCCTATTACGTGGCACTCTCCAGCATTGGTCTGGCCGAGGCCGTGGCCATCGCATTCTCCACTCCGATCTTCGTGACTTTGCTGGCCGTTGTCTTTCTCAACGAAAAGATCGGACTGATCCGGTGTCTGGCGATTGTCATTGGGCTCGCGGGCGTTCTGGTGATCGTGCAACCGGGCTTGGGTGTGTTCCAACCCGCGGCCATTTTCGCGCTTCTGGCGGCCGTCTTTTATGCCGTGTCGATCATTGCGACCCGCAAACTGGGGCGCAGCACCAATGGCACCACGATGACGGTGATCACGATCGTGACCTACATTATCGGGGGCGGTTTGATCGGAGGGTTCTTTGCGATCGCGCCAGTGACCTCTCCGCACCCCAGCCT
>JBCBWJ010000354.1:0-3482 GCA_039817165.1 Pseudomonadota bacterium
AAAGCTGTCTTCCTGCATGTCCACGAAACGCTTCATCGCGCCCAGGTAATTGCCCAGGGTCAGGCCGCCTGAGGGCTGTATCCCTGAGAACACGCGCGGGGTGAAGTGACCCTCTGTCATGGCACTGAAGCTCCATGCTGGAAATTTCCGTCCGCCTCGCTTACGTCTGGCCGCATCCCGCGTCAAGGAGCGCCGCCCATGTCTTTCCACTCTGACGGTTTGAACGAAAGCCCGGTCAATCCCTTGCCCGCCGTGGTGATGATCCTCGTACTGATCATGGCGCTGGTCGAAGGGGCGTTCGTGCTCGGCGCGCGCGGTATCGTGGGCGGGCCTGAGGCGGTGGGGTGGCGGCTGACGGCCATTCAGAATTTTGGGTTTTCATCACGCGCAGTGGCCTGGATGATAGAGACAGGCGCATTGAGGGCGGATTTTCTGATCCGCTTTGTCACCTATCCTTTTCTGCACGGCGGCTTCACCCAATTCATTTTTGCCGCTGTCATGACGTTGGCCATGGGGAAGTTCGTCGGCGAACGCATGGGGCAGGTGGCGCTCCTTGTGCTCTTTTTTGGTTCCTGCATCTTTGGGGCCTGCGTTTACGCGCTGGTTGTGCCGGATGGTCCCGGTCTGATCGGGGCCTTTCCGGGGGTCTATGGTTTGATCGGCGGGTTCACCTGTCTGCTGTGGTTGCGGTTGGGGGAGGTCGGTGCGCAACAGGCCCAGGCGTTCACGCTGATCGGGCTTTTGGTGGGTATTCAGCTGGTCTTTGGGCTGCTCTTTGGGGCCGGCCTGGATTGGGTGGCGGATATCGCAGGTTTCGTTGCGGGGTTCTTTTTGTCGTTCCTGCTTTTGCCCGGCGCGCTCTTGCGGCTCAGGGAAAAGATCCGGCGCGGCTAGGCCCGGTCACGATGCAGTGCCTCACGGAACTCTGACAGTTTGAACGCGCCCAGAAGCTGACCGGCCAGAAGATAGCTCGCGCTGCCTCCGGCGATCAGCCCCAAAAGTGCGAGCCACCGCCATCCTGCCAATCCAAAAAGGGGTGTGCCAAAGGCCGAGAGGAGCCAGAGCACAACACCCATTACAGCCGAGGCGGCGCAAACCCGCCAAAGTCTGCGGCGCAGGCGGGCGTCAAAGCGGGCGACCTCTCCCATCGGGCGGGCACCCCGGGCCAGCAGCCACAGCATGGCCCAGGCCGCCGCCGTTGTCGCAATGGCCGAGGCGATCCAGCCAATGGCATAGGCAAGCCCAACGGCAAGCACCGCATTGATCACCATGGCAACGACCGCATAGCGGAACGGGCTTTTGGTGTCTTCGCGGGCAAAGAACAGGGGCTGCAATATCTTTTGCAGCACAAACGCCGGAAGGCCGAGGCCGTAGATCGTGACAGCCAGCGCGGTGGCGGCGGTATCATCGGTGTCAAAGGCGCCGCGTTCAAAGAGCACGGACACGATCGGCAAGGGGATCACCATCAGGGCCACCGCGCAGGGGATGGTCAGCGCCAGCGAAATCTCTCCGGCGCGCGAAAACGCCTCGCGCGCGCCGATGTCATCATTGGCTTGCAACCGGCGTGACAGATCGGGCAACAGCACGATGCCCACCGCGATGCCCACCACGCCCAAAGGCAGTTGGTACAGGCGGTCAGCGGCGTAAAGCCAGCTGATCGCCCCTTCGTAGTTTGAGGCCACGAGCTGCCCCACCAGCAGGTTGATCTGAACCACGCCGCCCGCCAAGGCCGCGGGCACAGCGATGCGCACCAATTGGGCGATCTCGGGTGTCCAACGGGGCCGCACCGGGCGAATGTTGAGCCCGGCCCGTTTGGCCGCCCCCCAAACAAGCGCCAGCTGCGCTATACCGGCAAACGGGATGGTCCAGACGAGCGCCATCGCCACCTCACCGCCCATCTGCCACGCCGTCAGCATCGCCACGACCAGCATCACGTTCAGCAGCACGGGCGCTGCCGCGGCCGCCGCAAACCGGCCTGTCGCGTTCAGAACCCCCGAAAAGAGTGCGGCGAGCGAAATGAAGAGAATGTAGGGAAAGACAATGCGGCCATAGCCCACCGTGATGTCAAAGCGCGGATCGTTCGCAAACCCTTCGGCGGTGATGTAGACCAGCGCGGGCATGAAGATCATCGCAAGTGCTGTGAGCAGCAACAAAACGAGGCTCAGACCGCTCAGCGCGAGACTGGCAAACGCCTCCGGGTCGTCCTCGGCCTCGATGCGTTTGGAAAACATCGGCACAAAGGCCGCGTTAAAGGCCCCTTCGGCGAAAAAACGGCGGAACATGTTGGGCAAACGGAACGCCGCGACAAAGGCGTCCATCACCACCCCCGGCCCGATCAGCCCGGCAATCAGCACATCGCGGGCAAAGCCCAGGATCCGGCTCAGAAGTGTCCAGGCTCCGACGGTCAGAATGCCGGACAATAGGCGGACAGGTCTCATGCAGGGTCCTTTGCGCGTGCGTGCCAAGACAAGTAGCGGATCGTTTCGGCGTGGGAAAGGGCAAGGATGGCTTCACAACGCCATCGGCGCGCGATAGCGAAGAGCGACGCAATAAAGGTCGATCCCATGCCCACACTTCCCGATTTCCGCCTTGAGACCCATTTCGCCAAGTGGGAATTTTCCGCGCGCTATCACATGACCGCCTCGGACGCCGAAAGCCTGTCGTTGCCAGAGCTGCTGGCCTATGCCTCGCCCGAAGATCGCGCGGGCTTCGAGGGGATGTGGCTGGGGTATACCGAGACGTATGGCGCGCCCGACCTGCGGGCGACGATTGCCGCCACCTACGGGGATCAAACTGCAGACAATATCCTGTGCTTTGCCGGCGCCAGTGAGGGCATCTTTGCCGCCAACACCGTGCTCTTGGACAAAGACAGCCATGCCATCGTGGTAACGCCGAACTATCAATCTCACGAAAGCCTGCCGCTCGCGATTTGCGATGTGACCGGCGTGCCGCTTGATCCCGATGATGGCTGGTCGCTGGATATGGATCGGGTGGCTGCCGCGATCCGCCCGAACACGCGGCTGGTGACGATCAACTTCCCCCACAACCCCACCGGAACCATTTTGCCGCGCGACCGCTACACCGCCTTGATTGATCTGTGCCGTCAGCACGGGATCTGGATCCTGCATGACGAGATTTTCAACGGGCTGGGGCCGGGCGACGCCCAGCACCTGCCGTTTATCGCAGACGTCTATGAGAAGGGTCTGTCGCTTGGGGTGATGTCCAAAAGCTATGGGCTGCCGGGGCTGCGCATTGGGTGGATCGCCTGTCAGGACAAGGCGGTGCTGTCACAGATGGAGCGGCTGAAGCATTATCTGTCGATCTGCAATTCCGGGCCGAGCGAGCGACTGGCGATGATTGGTCTGAAGGCGCGCGATGCGATCCTGGCCCGCAACAACGCGCTCATTGATGAAAACCTGCCCAAGTGGGACAGCTTTTTTGCCCGGTTCCCGGATTTGTTTGACTGGTCGCGGCCCGATGGC
>JBCBWJ010000355.1:0-3465 GCA_039817165.1 Pseudomonadota bacterium
GTCAATTGATCGGGCCGCCCTCGCTCTGGTCGGCCATGAATGCCGCCCCCCTTATCGCCATCGACGCCCCGCTCGAGGCCCGCGCCCGCTACCTCGCGCAGGCCTACAAAGACATCCTCGCCGACAAAGCGGATCTGATGCAAAAGCTCGACATCCTGCGAAAGTTCCGCGGCCATGCGGTGGTGGATGAATGGGCTGCGCTCTGCGCCTCTGGCGACGATGTTGCCCTCTGCCGGGCCTTGGCCCAGGATCACTACGACCCCGCCTATGACACATCCGCCCGCGACAAGGCCCAACGCGTCGCCGCCCGGGTCACCGCCGCCGATCTCACCCTCGACGCGCTGGATCAAACCTCAGAGCGCATCCAATCCGTGCTTCAAACGATCGCTATCTGACCCGCGCGGTCCGTCACCCGACCGATCACCGCCGCCTCGACCCCATCGCGCCTCAGCGCGGCCACCACGGGTCCCGCATCGGGCACAGCCGCCAGCAAACCACCCCCCGTCTGCGGATCAAACAGCAACGCCGCCCGCGCGCTCTCTTCCACATCCGGCAAAACCGCGCGGTTCTGCGCAAAAAGGCTCGACCGCACCCCGCGCTCTGACAGCGCCAGCGCACCCGCCATCACCGGCACCGCGTCCAGGGTGATCTCAGCCCCCACGCCAGAAGCCTGCACCATGTTCATCAGATGCCCGACCAACCCAAACCCGGTCACATCCGTCATCGCATGCGCGCCGCTGAGATGCCCCGCCGCCACGCCCTGGGGCTGCATCATCATGGCGTAGGCCGCCGCCACATCCGCCCCGTCCGCATCCGCCATCATCTCCGCGGCAAGGATCACACCGCTGCCAAGGGGCTTGGTCAGAACCAAAGCATCCCCCGGCTCGGCCCCCGCCAACGTGATCGGCGCGCCCGCGCACAGCCCCGTCACCGTGAACCCCACCGACATCTCCGCGCCCAGCGTGCTGTGCCCGCCCACGATCTCAGCGCCCGCCGCGCCCATCACCTCGCGCGCAGCCGCGTCCATTTCGGCCAAGGCCCGCGCGGCCAGCTCCGGCGATTGCTCCGGCAGGATGACCGAACTCACCGCCGCCTGAGGTGTCGCACCCATGGCCCAGATATCGCCCAAAGCATGCACCGCCGCGATCCGCGTCAACGTCACGGGGTCAAGCACCATCGCGCGCAGATGATCGGTGCTGATCACCTGACCGCCCTCCAGCAGCCCCGCATCATCGCCCACCGCGCCCTCACGCCCCAATCCGCGCGCCAGCGCTGGCATCCCCAGTTTCGCGCCACATCCCCCGCAGAGCGGCTGATCCACCACCGCGCCTTTTGCGCGCGGCCAGGGCAGGGCGGGGGCCGGACCGCCCATCGGGGCCTCGAACTGCGTCATGAACTTGGTGTCGATCTGATCTTTCCAGCGCCACAGGACCGCCCCGGCCAGCGTCACCCCGAACCGCTCCGCCAGTGCCGATCGCTCGCCCAGCGAGATCAGCTTCAGATAATCCCGTTGCGGCACATAGGCGCGCAAGCCCCTGCCCGTCGACAGGGCTGCACGCAAATTATCAAACAGCACCGGCGCTTGCCGCACGGCAAACACCCCCGCCTTGGGCCGGGGCGTCTCTGTCATATCCGCACAATCGCCCACTGCGAAAATGCAGGGCACGCGGCTGCGCAACCGGCTGTCCACCGGGATAAACCCCGCCGCGTTGGCAAGCCCGGTCTCAGCCACCCAATCATGCGGTTTAGCACCCGCCGCCCCAGTGACAAAATCCGCCTCGATCACCCGCCCGTCGCTCAAGGTCACGCCCTGCGCCGTGATCTCTTCGGGCGCAGAGTTTTCCATCAAGTCAATGCCATAGCGATCAAATGCCGCCCGCAAACGCCGCGCTGCCGCAGCCCCCAGGGCGGTGAACGCCGCGCTGCGATCAATCACGCAGACCTGCGCCTCGCGCCCGGCCGTCTGCACCCTGTGCGCCATGGCGAGGGCCAGCTCCGCCCCCGCAACCCCGCCGCCCAGCACCGCCACCCGCGCAGGCCCAGGTCCTGCCACATAATCCGCCCAACGTTCCGCAAACCGCCCCAGCGGCTTGGCCGGCACGCCATATTCCGCAAAGCCCGGCAGATCCGGCATGGCCGAGGTGATGCCCACATCAACAGAGGCCACGTCAAACGCCACATCCGGCCCGCCCGTGACCGCAATCCGCCGCGCCTGCGCGTCGATCCCCGTCGCCGCCCCAAGGATCAGCCGCGCGCCCGCTTTGCGCGCCAATTGCACCAGATCAATGTTGAGCTGCTGTCGCGTGTAATGCCCCGCCACAAAACCCGGCAGCATGCCGGAATAGGGCGCGCTCGGTCCGGGGTTGATCAACGTCACACGCACACCGGGCAGGGGGTCCATCGCCCATTTGTGCAGCACCAGCGCATGCGTGTGCCCGCCACCAATGAGGACAAGATCTTGGGTCAGGGGCAAATTTTTCATGCCCCAACCCTTACCCGTGACCGCCCACCAGGAAAAGCCCGCCCTGCCTCACGTTTGTGCGGTCTGGCGCAATCCCTTTTCGTTCAGGGCCTTTTCGTTCTGGGCCTTTTCGTTCAGCGCCTCTTCGATCAGCGCCCGCACCGCCACCCGCGCCCCAAGGCGCGTGGCCAAAAGGAACATCCCCGCCACCTTGCGCTGAATGAACAGCAGATCCATCGGCAAAGGCGGCGGCACATACTGGCTCTCGGCCAACACCCGGCCTTTGGCATTCATCTCCGCCGACAGCGTGCTGGTTGCAAAATCCATCACCTCGGCGCGGCGCACATGCTCAAACACCAGCTCGTTCATCTCAAGGATCAACCCCCGCTCGGGCTCTTGGGTCTGCGGCGTGATGATCCCCATCCGCTCGGCCGCGCGCTCAATCTCGTCTGCATCACCCGACAGCCCGGCCTCGAACACGGCCCGGTAGCGCGCGATGATATCCCCGTCCAGCGCCCGCGCCGCCCCGAAATCCAACAGCACAACCCGGCCAGTCGCGGCGTCATAGCGGTAATTGGCGAAATTCGGATCGGTCTGCATCAGCTCGAACGTGAAGAGCTCGCGCAGCATCAGCCCAATCAGCTGCGCCGCCACCCGGTCGCGCACCTCTTGGGGGGCCTGCGCCACATCCTCAATGTTGATCCCGGGCACAAAGGACATCGCCAGCACCGTCTGCGTGGTCAGCTCCGGCACCAACTCCGGCACGACAAAATCGGCCTCTGCGTCCATCAACGCGTGAAATCGCGCCAGATACCGCGCCTCGCGCTCGTAATCGGCCTCTTGGTGCAACTGCGTGCGCGCCTCATCCAGATAGGGCGCCAGATCAAACCCCTGCGGCGCCAGACCCGACAGCTGAATAAGCCGCCCCACATTGGTGACATCGCTGTCAATGCTGCGCGCCACGCCCGGATACTGCACCTTGATGGCCAGATCCCGCCCATCCG
>JBCBWJ010000356.1:0-3453 GCA_039817165.1 Pseudomonadota bacterium
CGCGCGCGCGACATTGTCGGCGGTGATGTCGTCATGGGTGGGCCCAATGCCACCCGATGTGAAGACATGCGTATAGGCCGCCGACAGGGCTTGCACCGCTGCCACAATCGCGTCCGGCTCATCGGCCACCACGCGCACTTCCCTAAGGTCAATTCCGCGCTCCGTCAGCACGCCCGCCAGATGATGCATATTCGCATCCCGCGTGCGACCGGACAGGATTTCATCGCCGATAACCAGCATGGCGGCTGTTGGATTGGTCATGAGCTTCCCTTGCATGTTGAACGCGCTCCGGTATAGGCGCAGAGCCATGCGCTTTCAAACCCCTCTGGTGTCCGGTCGGCTGATCAAACGCTACAAACGGTTCTTTGCCGATGTGGCGCTGGACGATGGCCGTGAGGTGACGGCCCATTGCCCCAATACCGGGCCTATGACCTCTGTCTGCGACCCGGGATCGCGGGTTTGGCTGGAGCCCAATGACGATCCCAAGAAAAAGCTGAAATTTGGCTGGCGGGTGTTGGAAGCGGGCGATGGGCAGTTCGTGGGCGTGGACACGAGCCTGCCCAACCGAATTGTGAAAGAGGCGCTTTTGGGGCCGGGCATTGCGGGGCTCCGCGGGTATGACGCGATCCTGCCGGAACAGAAATACGGGCAAAACAGCCGGATTGATTTCCTGTTGCAGGGCGAAGGGCGGCGGGACGCATATGTCGAGGTGAAATCGGTGACGCTGTGCCGGCATCCCGGTTTGGCGGAGTTTCCTGATACGGTCACGACGCGCGGGCGCAAACATCTCGAGGACCTGGCCGAGATGGCGCAGGCGGGGCACCGGGCCGTGATGCTCTATTTGGTGCAGCGGACCGATTGCGACCGTGTCACGCTGGCAGAGGATTACGATCCGGCCTATGTGGCGGCGTTTCGCGCGGCGCGGGCGGCGGGGCTTGAGGTATTCGCACTTGGGTGTCGGATCAGCCCGGACGAGATCTTGGCGGGCGACGTGCTGACGTTCACGCTCTGACCACTGGCATCTTGGACGCATGTGACCTAAGTAAAAGCGACACCAAACCCGAAGGCAATCCACGTGCAGAACGAACATCAAGGACGGCTGACCCGCGACGGCATTCGCATCCATGAACGGGGCGACTTTGCAGGCATGCATGCGGCGGGCGCGCTCGCGTCGCGCATCCTCGATGAGGTTGCAGAGCACGTGTTTGTCGGCCAATCGACGGGCGAAATTGACCGGGTGATCGAAGAAAAGGTCGATGCCGCCGGGGCGAAATCCGCCACGATCGGCTACAAAGGCTATAAGCACGCGAGCTGTATTTCGGTCAATCACGTGGTCTGTCACGGCATTCCGGGCGACAAACGGCTCAAGGATGGCGACATCCTGAACATCGACGTGACGGTGATCGTCGATGGCTGGTTTGGCGACACCTCGCGGATGTATGTCGCCGGCAAACTGAGCCGCAAAGCCGAGCGGCTGGTGCAGGTCACCCATGACAGCCTGATGCGGGGCATCGAGGCCGTGCGGCCCGGCAACACGTTTGGCGATATCGGCCATGCGATCCAGTCTTACGTCGAAGGCGAACGCATGTCGGTGGTGCGTGATTTCTGCGGACACGGGCTTGGCCGGGTGTTTCATTCACCGCCCAACGTGCTGCATTACGGGCGCCCGGGGATGGGTCCGGCATTGGAGCCGGGCATGTTTTTTACGATTGAACCGATGGTCAATCTGGGCCGACCGGAGACCAAGGTGCTGGCCGATGACTGGACAGCCGTGACGCGCGACAAATCCCTGTCCGCACAGTTTGAGCACTCAATCGGGGTGACCGAGGACGGGTGCGAGATTTTCACGCTGTCCGAGGCGGGATTGTTTCATCCAACCTGGGCGCACTCAGACTAGTTGCTGGCTTCGATCACATCCGCAATCCGGTCGCCGATTTTTCGGGTGCCCGAGACTGAGGTATGCACCAGATCCTCATCGAAATCGGCGCGGCGCAGGATCAGGTCTTCGACGGGGGCGAACTCAACACCGGATGTGCGTTCTGCAAAGTTGGCCACCCGCGCGTTGAGGGTCCGGAACTCTTCAGCGCAGGCCTCAAGGCTGCCGGTTTCAGTCATCACATGGTAGTAACCGGTCAGCAAAACCTTCGCGCCACCATCGCGTAACCCGTTCACAAAACGGGGGATCTGACCGGTTTGGCCATCCTCAGACACCAGGGCATCCACCACGCCGAGACACGCACCGCAGCCACAGGCCCCGAGGTCATTGGCCCCACCATTCATCACCACCCAATCCCACGGCCCGGCGCGGTATTGGCCTTGGATGCTGTCGTGATCATCGATGGCAAAGGGCGCGCCCGGGATAGAAAGGTTGGCCACGACCGTGTTGAGCCGGTCCTCCAGGATATCACTGACAGAGGCGTCATCTTCGCTGTGCCACCACATGACGCTGTCGCCGATCACGAGAACCTGCGCGTCATCGGCAATGGGGCGGTACTCCACCGGGATATCGGTCGCATCGACATTGCTGCTGACGATCCCCGCTAGCACGCCGACACCCAAGATAACGGAAAGACCAATCTTCATCGCTGTTCGCATAGCGTGCTCCAGACGTTGCTGCCGGGGTCATCCCATAGGGTTTGTAGAACGCCAACGGCGCAAGGGCCTCGTGGTTTGCACGGGCTCGATCTTGCCAAATTTGCGTTTCGGATCAGCGGGATCGTGCGAGCGCCTTTTCACAAATGAGTGTGCCCGCGACGGAAACGAACGCCTCGAACGTAGGCTAGAGCACCGAGACGACCTTGGGATTGGCCGCAGGTTCTCTGGGACAGAGGCTGGCCTTATGAACGAAAAAGCCCCGCGCGAAGCGGGGCTTTTCTGTGCTTGGTCGCACGACCGATCAGTCTTCGCGGCTTTCCTGTGTGTCGACGAAGTTGTCGAAAGGATCACCGCCGACGATGTCGCCTTCGGACGGAGCGGCCAGCGCCGCAGCTGCTTCGGCTTCCTCGCGACGGGCCTCGATGACCACGTTGTCGCGGGATTGCGCGATCTGACGGAGCTTCAGCGTCGCGCCACCGGTGCCCGCCGGGATCAGGCGGCCGACGATGACGTTTTCCTTCAGTCCCACCAGCTTGTCACGCTTGCCCTGGACAGACGCCTCGGTCAGCACGCGGGTGGTCTCCTGGAAAGACGCCGCCGAGATGAACGACCGGGTCTGCAAAGACGCCTTGGTGATGCCCAAGAGGATCGGTTCGCCCTGAGCCGGACGCGCCCCTTTGGCGAGCGCCTTTTCATTGGCGGCGTCAAACTCTGCCTTGTCGACATGTTCGCCCTTCAGAAGCGTGGTTTCGCCTGAATCCAGGATCTCCCACTTTTGCAGCATCTGGCGCACAATAACTTCGATGTGCTTGTCGTTGATCTTCACACCCTGCAGACGATAGACGTCCTGCACCTCGT
>JBCBWJ010000357.1:0-3446 GCA_039817165.1 Pseudomonadota bacterium
CGGGCCGGTGACGCGTTGAAACAGATTTTGGGATCGGTCACCGATATCAACAATCTGGTGCTAGAGATCGCCAGCTCCTCCAATGAGCAATCCACCGGCATCTCCGAGATCAACTCAGCCGTAAACCAGATGGACAAGGGCACTCAGCAAAACGCGGCCATGGTCGAAGAAACCACCGCCGCGTGTCATGCGCTCAACCAGGAAACAGGAGAGCTTGTGGGGCTTGTGTCAAAGTTCAAAACGACCGCCGAAGACGAACAGGACGCGGTTTGGCAGGCGACCGAGGCCAGCGCCGGCAAATCAGAGCAATCAGGCGAAAAGATCGTTTTCAAAAGCCGCAAAACTCCGGCCAGCGTCGGATCCGCCGCCATCGCGTCGGAACCGGCCGACGTCGACGGCTGGCGCGACTTCTAGGGCGGGTGGATCAACGTGAACCAACAAACCCGCGTCCTTGTGGTCGACGATTCGTCAACCATGCGCAGCCTGATCAGGGCGGTCCTCGAAACCGATCCCATGATCGCCGTGGTAGGAGAGGCCCATGATGCACCCAGTGCGAGGGACATGATCTCGACGGACACGGTGGATGTGGTCACGCTGGACGTGGAAATGCCGGGCATGAACGGGTTGGAATTTCTTGAACGGATCATGAGGTTTCACCCGATGCCAGTCATCATGGTGTCCCAGCACACGCAATCAGACGCGAACGCAACCGTGGAAGCCTTGGCGCGCGGCGCGTTCGGCTGTGTGGCCAAACCCAACCTTGATACGCAAGGGGCACCTTTTGGCGATCTCGTATCGCTGGTACATGCGGCCGCGCGCGCAAATAGTCATGGCCATAACACGCGCGCCACCTATCGCAGCTCACCTGTTGCGCATTTTCAACCCGGTGACCAGATCGTGGCCATCGGCGCTTCCATTGGCGGGGTCGAGGCCCTGTCGGAAATCCTCTCCGTGTTTCCCAGGAACTGCCCGCCGACCGTGATCACCCAACACATGCCGGAAGGCTACACGGAAAATTTCGCCGAACGACTGGATCGCACTTGCGCCCCAATCGTGCAGCAAGCCACTGACAACGCCCTGCTTGAAGCCGGCCACATCTACCTTGCCCCTGGCGGAGAGGAACATCTTGAAATCCGGCAGCAACCCCAGATCAAATGCATCTTGACGCCCGGCGAAAAGATGTCGGGTCACTGTCCTTCGATAGACCGGCTGTTTTTCTCCTGTGCCGCTCTGGGCGCCCGGGTTTTGGGCGTGATCCTGACCGGCATGGGCAAGGACGGCGCAAGCGGCTTGCTGAAGATGCGAGAGGCCGGCGCGCATACCATAGGCCAATCCGCGGACACATGCGTTGTCCACGGGATCGCCAAGGCGGCGACGATGCTGGGGGCCGTGGAAGAACAGATTGCCTTGGAAGACATTGCCAAACGCATACTTGTAAGGTGCAGTGCATGAATTTCTCCAACACCCGCACCTCTCAAACCGCCGCAGGTTCCGATGCGCGTCAGGTGGTGAAGCACGTGATGCAAGGCAATCTCTATGCCACGGGCGAGAGCAACACGGTTCTGACCACGATCCTCGGCTCTTGCGTGGCCACATGTCTTTTCGACCCGCAGTCCAAACTGGGCGGGATGAACCACTTCCTGCTGCCTGATGCCTCTGACGCGCAGCAGGGCAATAACCGCTACGGCGTCCACGCCATGGAACTCTTGATCAACGATCTTTTGCGGCGCGGCGCGAAGAAGTCGCACATGGTTGCCAAGATCTTTGGCGGCGCCGACATGATCAGCAACGAGCGCGCCGTGGGCTTGCGCAACGTGGAGTTTGCCTTGGCCTTTCTCGAAAACGAAACGATCCCCTGCATCAGTCAAAGCGTGGGCGGACGTCAGGCCCGACGCATCCGGTTCTGGCCACAGACCGGACAGGCCAAACTCAAATTCATCGAAAACGATCGCTCCTTGTATCAAAACACAACCACGTCGCCGACCCCAAGACCGAAGACGGGCGATATCGAACTGTTCTGAGCGGACCGCTTCAAGACGCATCGGCAGAACGCCGACACGATCCACAGTTCCGTTTAACATCCCTGGCGGAGGCGACGCCGCAGGTCGCGTTCCCGCATCCGGGACACCAGTGCGTCGCGCATGTTGGCTCCAAGCCTCACCCCCCAAGGCCTAGGGCTGAGGGCCCAGACCTGAGGCGTCAAAGCGTAGCTCTGAACGCTTGGACCTGCGCGTGTAAGGCTCGGGTCCAAGGGAACACACGGCCCAGAGATCTCAAAATGCGTGCTTGAACGGCGCTTTTTTACATGGAAAGCTAAATTAATGAGCAGAATGAAAACCCTCGCCGCCGCTTTGTTGCTAACGTCCAGCCCGCCAGCCGCGGGCTCTGACACTGCGTCCCTGTCTGCCACCACTCATCCCAACCTCATGGACACCATGACCGTCTGTGCCGGTCGCATGTCTGCCGAGATGGAGTTTGCATGGTTGCTCAGCGACCCCGACGCGGACTGGTATCAAACCCAAAGGCTGCGCTTTCTCGATATTCTCACCGCGCTTGGCCCGGCGCCGGACCCCAGTCACCAACTTGCGCTGCGGATTGATGCTAAGATGGCCCATGCCGGGCTGTTGACCACGGCGCATTTCGGAACAGACGCGACGCGCGCCATGTGGGCAAAACGCCACGCGGTGCAGCAACGCATGACCTGTCAGACCATGCTGCTCGACAGCTGACACGCCCGCGCCGTCACACGTCAAAGAACACGGTTTCATCCGCGCCCTGCAGTTGAATATCGAAGCGATAAACCGGCAAGCCGCACCGGTCAGAGGGGTCACTGCGGGTCGCGATGAGGGTCGCACGGCGTTCGGCAGGGGCGATGCAGGCCAGCACAGGGTCGGCCGCGTTCGCCGCCGTCTCATCACTGAAATAAAGCCGCGTGTGGAGGCCTATGTTGATGCCACGCGCGACCAGCCAAAGCGACAAATGCGGCGCGTGCGCGTGACCATCCATGCCTTGAACCGCACCCGGTTTGACGGTGCTCACGGACCAAAGACCACTCTCAAAGTCCGTGGCCGCCCGGCCCCACCCGCGAAAGCCGATGTCCACAGGACCACCACCCGAGGGATGGGCATAGTGACCATCGGCATTGGCCTGCCAAATCTCGATCATCATGTCGCGGACAAGCGCGCCCTCACCATCCAAAACCGTGCCCTCAACACGAATGCGTTCTCCTGCGGCGTGCGGCCCGGCAATGTCTTGACCGAGCTCTGCAACATCCGCCTCAAACCCCGCCGCACGGGGCGTGAGGCCGATATGCACGAAAGGCCCGGCTGTCTGTGACGGAGTTTCTTTCAGATCGGTGTCGCGCGCGCCCATGATCAATCCCCCTCCGGCCGGTTTTCAAATCGCGTCGCCCGCCGCCCACGCAGCACAACGTCGAATTGGTACGC
>JBCBWJ010000358.1:0-3432 GCA_039817165.1 Pseudomonadota bacterium
TGCCCTTCTAGTCCTTGCGCAACGTGTCGACCATGTGCTCCAGCCGCTTGAGCCGCTGCGCCTGCTGGAACGTGATGTCGATAAGGTAGTCGATCACCCGGCGCTGCAATTCCGCCTCATCGGGAATGGCGGCTTCCACATCCGGCCGCTGGACGAAGTCAAGGCCCGTGTGCTCGCGGATATAGTCGAAAATGCCCGCGTTCTCCGCAATCACATCGTCCGCCCCGGCAAAATCAAAGCATATGTCCGCAAAATCCCGCATCGCGGCCACGGGCTTTTCAGAGGTGTTGCGCACCATGCGGTTGAACCGGTCGGGCAGGGTGGGCTGATGCACGCGCGTGTTGAACATCGCGCGCAGCAGTGTGTCCGCAGGTTCAGGTCGCTCCAGCACCCGCGCCTCGGGCGCGTCCAGCGCAACACCCGTAGCGATGGAAAAATCACCCACGACATCTTGATCCACAGTGGCCTCGCGCACCTGCGTCACGTCCGCGAAATGATCCAGCCAAAAGGTGATCCCTTCATAGAACTTGATCAACCGCCGGGCGCTTTTCGCAAAGGGTTCGACCTTGCCCTTGTTGGTCTTGTGCCGCAACGCCCATTGGGTATGCGCGGACGGAAGCCACGCCCGCGGATCCCGAAGATAGGCCAAGAATTCCAGATGCACGTCCAGATCCTGAAGCGCGCGCAAGAACGGCTCCATCCGCGCGCCGTTGTGAAACAGGCTCTCGTTGGACAGGATAAACGTCTCCGCGCCCGTGTCCGTGTTCACCTGCGCCAGATGCGCATGAAACCCCTTGGCAGAGATCACCTTGTCCTCGGGCGACTGCGTGATGAACTGACCAAACCCCGCGAGCCCTGCAAACTTCGGATCGGCCGCATCGAACCACATGCCAAGCGAATGCGCGTTCTGCGCGGCCAGCGTCTCAGTGCTATGGGCCAGCGCATGCTGGATAGAGGTCGTGCCGGTCTTGCCCATGCCAATGTGAAAAATGACCCGCATCGCGCTCATGTCCTTTGCTGATCTGGCTTCTCTAGGAACACCGCGTTGAGGCCCGCCATTGCCGTCGCCGCGGGCCAGAGCCGCTCAATGAGATGAAACTCCGTTCCATCGCTGGGCAGCGGCTCATTGGGCCACGGATAGCCCGGATCGAAAAGCCCGTTCATCTGATCCACAACCGCAGGTTTGGTCCAGAACATGTTGCCCACCGGAAAGAGCAACAGATGCTCGGGCAGGGGGCCGAGCAGTTTCGGCGCGATTAGCGGCAACAACCGGCGCGAGCCGTTCCAATCCACCCAATAGGGATCAAAGGGCGCGACAAGACCCGTCTGCGCATCGCCCATATGCTCCAGCGCCGAGGACAGACGATCCTTGTCGCCCAGCAAAATCGCCATCAGGAACGCCCGCCACATCTCACCTGAATGCGACGTGGCCAGCGATTTCTTTTGATGCACATGACACCACATGTCCCGCTCATCAGCCTGCCCGTTGGTGAAAAGTTGCAGGAACGGCAGGATATCCCGGCCTTTGTTGGGCACCACCAGCGTGCGTGCCTCAAGGCCCGCATGCTCCGCCATATCACGGATGCGCGCGGCCTTTTCCTCGTTGTCGGTGGTGACAACCACGTCGCGGGCGTCTTTGAGCGCTTTGTACTGCGCAAAATCATGGGCAAGATTGTCGATGTAATGGGCATGCATGTGGATGGCGAAATCCATGGCGCCCACCGCCCCAACATGGGCAAAGCGCTCTATCCGGGCCGACCTGTGGATCCAGTTGTCAGAGGCGCTCAGCATCGCCCGCGCCTCGTCCACGGATTTCCATACGAAACTGCGCCCGTAGGACCAGAGTTTCTGGCGCTCTTTGATACGGGCTTCTCGATCCGTTGGATCGGGCGAAAACATCACGGCCACATCATAGGCGCCAGGCTCGGGATCCGGCTCTGGCCGCCCGTCAAGCTTGGTCTGCAACGCCTGCGCGATGGTCTGAAAAATGTCCGGGCGCGATGCGGCTGCTTCAGGCACGGCCCCTCCCGGTCGCTTCATCGGCGCATTCAAAAGGGCCGCACTGGCCGCAGAGATATCGCCGTAAGGCACCGTCTCGATCTGCGCTCTTTGCGTGTAGACCGGATCATCAAACCCGCTGGCATTCTCATAGATCACCACATGCCCACCAAATTTCACCGCGTCAAAGATCACATTGGGCAACGGGTCCAGACGCGAGCACAGGTAAAACGCATCCGCGGCCTTGCAGATATCAACGTAGTGATCCCCGGCCGGCAGAAAGAACAGGTTGCCGCCATCCGTGTTGGCCCCGGCCTCGCGCAGATGCTTGTCCAGCCAGACCCCGAAATGAATGTCCTCGTGATCCTGCCCGTCGCCCACCCAAATGAACAGCGCATCGGGATCCGCCTGCCGCGCGCTCTGCGCGGTCAACACAAAGAGGTCCGTGCCCTTGCGCCAATGGGCGTACCCCGCCCCGTAGACGATCCGCCGCGTGCTGCAATCCACGCCCAAAAGCTGGCTCAATCGCGCACGCGCCCCGGCGTGCTCTTCTTCGGACACGAGGCCGATCTGCAACTCCGCCTGCGGCAGGATCATGCTGCAAGCCGCTTCATCGAAATTGATGTCCTGAAAAATACCCCTCCAGCTGTCCCGCACCATCTGCGAGGAAAACACCAGAAGATCGGAAAACAGCGCCAGAAAGATCATCTTCGAGGGCGGCTGCGTGTAGTCCGCAAATTCATGCAGGTAAGTGGCAAAGGGCACATCCCGCCGCACCAACGCTTTGGCAAAGGGATAGGTCTCAACCGAATTGAGAACCGCGAAATCCACCGCTTCGATGTCGATCAGGGAACAATACTCCAGATCTCCATCCAAATTGGGACTCACAAACACCCCCACCGTCGTCTCCAGAAACGCGCCCAGCAACTCGCCCGGGCGCAGCGCCAGCACGATCACATTG
The DNA here is from genome assembly GCA_039817165.1 of Pseudomonadota bacterium. Lineage (GTDB taxonomy): Bacteria > Pseudomonadota > Alphaproteobacteria > Rhodobacterales > Rhodobacteraceae > Roseovarius. Next base: position 2,960 of record JBCBWJ010000358.1, read on the forward strand.
TGGGTCAGCGCGGCCTTGCGCGCCAATGTCAGCGCCACAATCGGCGCCCCGGTCTTGGTCAGGTCATGGCTGCAGATCAGGCAGGTGGGCTTTTCGGGATCAAAGACCTGCGCGCCCGTATGCTGATTTTCCAGCACGTCGCGCAGCGAATGACGCCCCTCCGCCATGCCCGATTGCACGAAATGGCGCAGCCCGGCCACGCCCGAGCGCGCAATATCCGGATAGGCGCTGAAATAATGATCCTGCGAAAAGTTTGAAATCTGCCGGTCAATCGGCTCGCCCAATGACATAAGCTCGAACACCAGCTCATGGGCATCCTCGAGCCCGTCATCAATCGCCCTCCGGAGCCGCGCATCGGTCACCAGCTCGGTCACCCCTCGGTCGATGTTGGGAATGCGGGATTTGAGCATCTGATAGGCATTGCCGCCGCGCTTGCCCATCATCACCGTCTTTTCCAGAACCCGGATCAGCCA
>JBCBWJ010000359.1:0-3431 GCA_039817165.1 Pseudomonadota bacterium
AAAGGCTTTGGGCGGGGTGTAGATGCTCATATGTCGTACTCGTTCCGTTCAAAGGGCAACGTGACTTGTAACTCACGCGCCAATCCCTAGAATAGTGTATTCACGGATGAAACCCAAAGCGCGCAGCCAAAAGTCGCGCTGAATGCCAAGAGGTAGGCCATGTCCTGGAGCGACGAGCGCGTAGAGAAATTGAAGAAGATGTGGGGCGAGGGCCAATCGGCCAGCCAGATCGCCAAGGAATTGGGCGGTGTGACGCGCAATGCGGTGATCGGCAAAGTGCACCGTTTGGGCCTGTCCAACCGCAATGGCGGGGGCGGCACGTCCTCTGACGGTGCCGCCAAGGCCAAGGCCAAACCCGCCCCCAAGGCCAAGGCGGCCCCCAAAGCCGCGCCAAAACCTGCCGCAAAAGAGGTGGCCGCAGAGGCCCCGGTCGCCGCGCCAGTGAGCCGGGTGAAGGCGATCATTCCCGCCGGTCAGCCGTTGCCGCCGCAGCCCTCCACCAACGAAATTGACCCCGCCGCGCTGGCCAAGGTCAACGAGGTGGAAAAAAAGGCCAAGCGGCTCAGCCTGATGGAACTGACCGAGCGGACCTGCAAATGGCCCGTCGGCGATCCGGCCACGGATGATTTCTGGTTCTGCGGTCTGCCGGTGCAAGCGGGCAAACCCTATTGCGAGGCGCATGTGGGCGTGGCGTTCCAACCCATGAGCTCGCGCCGCGACCGCCGCCGCTAGGCTGTCTTCTAGATCAAACAAAAAAGCCCCGGCCTGACCCGGGGCTTTTTTGCTACTGCTAAAAAGTAAGGACGCGCTACTGCCCTTGCGCCTGCTGGGCCACCTGCGCGGCCGCGGCCATGGTGCCCGGCCCCACAACCGCATCGAGAAAGCCCAGATAAAGCCCCCGGTTCTGCAAGATCACCTGGAATTCCAGCGCCGTCTCCCGATCCCACCGCGTAAAGCGGCCATTCACAAGGCCCCGCATCTCCTGGATCGGCAAACCGGCCTCCAATGCGGCAATGTAAAGCTGCGCGGCGCGCTGGGGGTCATACTCCACCCCGTCGGCGCGTTCATGCATGAAGCCCAACTGGTTGAGGGCCGACGCCTCGCCCCGCTCTACGCCACGGTTGATCAGCTTCAAGCGCACCGCGGGATCATCGAAGAGACCCTCACCATCGGCAAACTTGTCCAATTCCGCCCGTGCGGTGGAATTGCCCTGTGCCGCGGCCAGCTCATAGAACTCCGTGGCCTTGATCGGGTCCGGCAGATCCAGCTTTTCGGCCAGCGCCGGTGTGACAGCCTCCGGGCTCATGTAAAGCTCCGCCAGACGCAACTGGGAAAAGTGATAGCCTGCATCGGCCGTTTCCTCGAGCAGCGCAAACATCGTGTCGAGATCCTGCGGCACGCCACGCCCGATCTGATGCATGATCGCCAGAGTGGCCTTGGCGGGCAGATCGCCTGCCTCGGCGGCCTTCATGTAATTCTCGACCGCGCGGCGGTGGTTTTCACGGATGCCGCCGATGCCGAAATTGTAGTAATCGCCAACCTTGGTATAGGCCGGGGCCACACCTGTGGAGGCGGACATGTTGAAGGCGCGCAAAGCGTAGGTGTGAAACCCTTCGCGCTGCATGATCACCGCCATGTGGAACAGCACGTTGCCATCCTGCTCCGGTCCGATCAGCGCGGCCTCGCAATGCGGGCGGGCCTTGGCCATGGCCGAAAAGAACGCAGAGCCCGCATCCCGGCTCACGGGCGCTTCTGCTGTCGGCTCGCCTGCCAGCTTGAGACATTCCTCCAACGCGCCGGGCATTTGCGCGCTTGCCGTTTGCCCCAACCCCATCAGCGCGGCACATGCCACCCCGTATGCGAAAGCCTTCACGCGTCGATGCATTGATATGTCCTTTTCCCCGTAAACCGCACGCCATGGCACGCGGTAAGCCGTTTTGTCGCGCTCAACCTGCCAGCCCTTTTCACAAAAATCCACTGCTCGTTTGCCGCACAGTCTGTCCCCGCATGCTCAACATTCCGCGAGCGGCGCGCCTCTGCACAGCGCGGCCGCGCCCGCAACCCATCCGCCAATATGACCTCGCGTGAAGGAAAGACTCAACAGGCGAAGCTTCGCCGTCTATGGTGGCAACATATCGCGCAACGAAATCCCGGTTATTGCGGGGTTAATGAATGGTATCTAAAGAGCCTGTTCAACGCTGAACAAAGCATCGAGCAGGTATAAAATGACAGGCAAGACGAGGGGCAATCGCCTGACACGCATGGCCGGACATAAAGTGAAACCCGGTTCAGGGGCAATCAGGGCGCGATCATCATTGGCGTCTACCTGCTCGGCATGACAAGCATCGCCGGCGGGGCCTACGCGTTTCGTGACACGCTGTTCAACATCCCCGTGGCCAGCACCGATATCACCGACACGCTGCCCTTGCCCTCGACCCAAGGCGTGGATGCCGCGCCCAGGCTAAGCACCCTGGACCGCATCGACGGGCAAACCCCGCAAGCGCCACGCATGGCCCGTCTGAACCCGACCGGGACACTGCTGGAGGACGGTCTGTTCTCGCCGCTCTCGCGCATTTTCCTCGGCGCGCCCGCCGTGACCCCGCCCGACCGCCCCGGCCTGTCAGAGCCGCAGCTGCCCGAAGGTGAGACGGTCGAAGAGGCACCCACGCCCGAAGACGACGCAGAGGCGATTGTCGCCGGGCTTGGCGTTTCGGCCCGGCCACGTCTGCGACCTGCCGATCTTGCGCCGCGCTCTGCCATCGAAGATGCCGTGCGTCTGGCGAGCCTTGCCGCGCCCGAAAGCGCGCCCAACAGCCTTGTGGAACCCAACCTTGATACGGTGCCAGATGTTCCGCGCATCGCGGCCCCGTCCGCGCGGTGCCCCAAACGCCTGGCCCGCGAGATGCCCCGCAGACGCGGTGGGGCGGCCGGGGCCTCCTCCGTGCTGGCCTCCGTGCAGGGTGTCGACGGGGTAAAACGCGATCAGACGGTCGTGGCGGAATTGCTCAAGGGGAACATGCCCAGCTTTCAGCGCAACCTCGTCCCTGTGACCCTGCGCGGCACCACCTCAGACGGGCGGCAGGCCAATATCACCCTGTGCGTCACACCGGATTACATTGCGGTTGGCAGCGACCGGGATTTCGTGCGCGTGCCGCTCGGCCTCAGCGGGGCCAGCCGCGTGGCCAAATCCTTTAATATGGTGCTGCCCACGCCGCGCATGGTCGACGCGATCTACCGTCAGGCCCAGACGCGTCTCTCGCCCAGCCCGATGACACCCGGCCCGCAAATGACCTCGACCGCGTATTTCATGCGCCACAACGACACCGTCGAATCGCAGCGCCGCAGCGCGGGCGCGACCCACGGCACGCTGATCTCTGGCCATAAAAAAGACGTGGTGCTGACCACGCGGCTGGCCTCCAACCGCGGACGCG
>JBCBWJ010000035.1:0-12612 GCA_039817165.1 Pseudomonadota bacterium
CCGTCGCGGGGCTATCGGATCGCATCACCGCAATGCCGGAGATGCAAAGCCTGCGCAATCAGAGCAATGCGCGATTTGGCGATGTGTATTGCGGAGGGCAAATCGAGGCGTCTATCCGGGACATGTTGGACCGGCAAAAGACATGAACACCTAAGGGAGGGCCAGATGGCCGATACATTTGATGAAGATCTCTTTTTGAAAGGCCTGGAACAGCGCAAAGCCACGCTCGGGGCCGAGTATGTGGAAAAGAACCTGGCAGCAGCCGATGATTTCACCCGGCCCTTTCAAGAGGCGATGACCGCGTGGTGCTGGGGGTTTGGCTGGGGCGATGATGTGATCGAGCCAAAGACACGGTCGATGATGAACCTCGCAATGCTTGGCGCCTTGGGCAAGATGCATGAATGGGAAATCCATTGTCGTGGGGCTTTGAACAATGGGGTCAGCAAGGACGAGATCCGGGCCATCATTCATGTTGTGGCGATCTATTGTGGGGTGCCGCAGGGGTTGGAGTGTTTCCGCGCGGCGAAGAAAGTGTTTGAAGAACGCGGGATCTGACGGGCCGCTCGCCGCTCCCTTACGGGCGCGTCTCGCTTTCACTGGTGAGGCTGCGCTTTAGGGGTTAGTCATAGGGGTGGAAGGATGTGTGCACCATGACCAAACCTTGCATCATCTGCGTCGCTATCACAGGCTCCGTGCCGCAGAAATCCGACAACCCCGCGGTGCCAATTACCGTGCAAGAACAGGTCGAGGCCACCCGCGCGGCCTTTGAGGCCGGTGCCAGCATCGCGCATTGCCACGTCCGTCAAGACGATGGCACGCCCACCTCAGACCCCGACCGCTTTGCCCGGTTGAAAGAAGGCATCGAGGCCCATTGCCCTGGTATGATCGTGCAGATGTCCACCGGCGGTCGGTCCGGCGCAGGACAAGAGCGAGGGGGCATGTTGGCGTTGCGCCCCGATATGGCCTCGCTGTCCGTTGGGTCGAACAACTTTCCCACCCGTGTTTACGAAAACCCACCAGACCTCGTGTCTTGGCTGGCCAGCGAGATGCGCGACCACGAGGTCGTGCCAGAGGTCGAAGCCTTTGACCTGTCCCATGTTCTGCAAGCTATTTCGATGCATCAGCAGGGACTGCTTTATGGCCCGCTTTACGTGCAATTCGTGATGGGCGTGAAGAACGCGATGCCCGCGGACAGGGCGGTGTTTGATTTCTACGTCGAAACAATGCGGACGCGTGCGCCCGACGCGGAGTGGTGCGCGGCCGGCATCGGGGCCGCTCAGATCGAGGTGAATGAATGGGCCATTGCGGCTGGCGGCCACACGCGCACCGGTCTTGAGGACAATGTCAGGCTCGACAAAAGCAAGCTTGCACCGTCAAACGCAGCCCTTGTTGAGCGTGCAGTGGCGCTTTGTGACAAATACGATCGGCCGGTGGCCACGCCGCAAGAGGCGCGCGCCCGTCTGGGGTTGAGGCCCGCGTCGTGAGCATGGACTGGCAATCGGGTGTCACGGGCGATGCCACGACACGCCTTCGTTTGTCGCCCGCCCGCCAGATCGAGGACATGCTGCGCGTAGAAGCCGCGTTTTCCCGTGCTTTGGGCGCGGTGGGCCTGGTCGGGCCGGACATCGCCCAAGCCGCGGCACAACAAATCGAGGTGGTTCGGCTGGACGCAGATCGGTTAACCCGAGAGGCGGCGGTGGACGGGATGCCGGTGCCCGGGCTGGTCCGACAACTCAAAGAAAACTTGGCGCCAGACCTGCATCCGGCGGTGCATACCGGTTTGACCTCCCAGGACGTGATGGATACGGCGTTCACCATGGCGGCGGGCGACTGTCTTACGGAGTTCGAGGCAGGTTTGACGCGGTTTCAGGACCGTCTGGCATGCCTGCAGCGCGATGTGGGTGATCAACGGCTGATGGCGCGCACACGGATGCAGGCGGCTTTGCCCATCACGCTCGCTCACCGTATCAACTCTTGGCGCACACCGGTTGCCGGGCATCTGGAGGCCCTGTCACCGCTCAAGACCCGGATTGTCGTGATACAGATGGGTGGCCCGGTTGGCACAGGCGAAGGCTTTGGAACGCGGGCCTCGCCTCTGCGCGCCGCCTTTGCCGCGGAGCTGGGGCTTGCAGCAGTTTCAGTGTGGCACACGGATCGCACACGGATCATGGAATTGGGGGCGTGGCTTGCGCGCGTGACCGGCAGTCTTGGCAAGATGGGCCATGACATAGCGCTGATGGCACAACAGGGTGTGGACGAGGTGGCGCTGTCATCGGGTGGGCGATCGTCCGCCATGGCGCATAAAGTCAATCCGGTGGCGGCGGAGGTTCTGATCGCACTGGGCCGGGATGCCAGCGCCCAACTTGGGGCACTGCATCTGTCGATGGACCACGAGCAAGAACGCTCTGGTGCGGCCTGGACGCTGGAATGGCTGGTTCTGCCGAGGCTCATTGAGGGGGCAGGAGCCGCGATTTCCAGGGCGTCCGCGCTGTTGGATGACCTGACGTTTCCGCGATCGGGAGCGCGCGATTAAGGCTGTGCAAAGCGCGAATCCCACCCGCGAGCAACACCGAATCTGCCCCTGCGGAATGCGGCAGAAATGCGACGGGACCGGGTCATCATTGCGTCTCTCGTTGCGGTGCCGCAGGGAATCAGGCCACTTGGCGAAAACGCCTAAAACGCCTGAAATACTGGGGTTTTGGGGCCAAACGAGGGTCAAACCCGCCGCCGCGCCCGACAACTGTGTGATTATTACGTCACAACGCAGGCAACAGTGGCACAAGCTTCGGTGGCTTCGTTGACCTACCCGCGGATTTCGACCATTCCATGATCCAAGCCGTATCGGTGCATTGGTGCGGTGGACTATAACTTATCCTGCTTACTAGGAGGGATAACCTTGAAAAAGCAACTTCTCTGCACCAGCGCGATCGCCCTCGGCGTCGCAGCTGCGCCTGCAACAGCCCAGGACTGGTCCTTGGACTGGGGCGGGTTCTTCAACACGCATGTCGCAATCAGCGACATCAGCGCGGGTAACCCTGCTCTGGCCGGCGTCGATTTTGACGGCGAAGGCGTGGACATCCACACCACGGGTGAGATCATCTTCACGCCGAGCATCACGCTCGACAATGGTCTGACCTTCGGTATCAACGTTCAGCTCGAAGCTCAGAACGTGGGTTCCGGCGAAATCGACGAATCGTACATGACGATCAGCTCCGACACGTTCGGTCAGCTGGACATCGGCGCTGAGAACTCGGCCGGCTACAAGATGATGACAGGCGCACCTTCCGTGACGTCCATGTTCATCAACTCGCCGTCCACCTCGACGTTCATTCCGTTCACAGGCACGGGTACTGCGATTGGCTTCCGCCAGGCCGCAATCTCGTCCTTCACGGAAGTCGCGGGCAACAACGACGTCAACCGTATCACGTACTACACGCCTGATTTCAACGGTCTGACCATCGGTGTGTCCTATGCACCTACCGGTGTCATCAACGTCGCAAGCAGCTTCTCGGTTAACAAGAACGCTGTTCTGTCGGATATCTTCGACATCGGTGTGAACTACTCTGGTTCCTTCGGTACAACCGACGTGTCCTTGTCGGCTCGCTACGGTCAGGGTGATGCGCCTGCGGCTGCGTTCGTTTCCGATCCGGAAACATTCGGTGTGGGTGCATCTGTAACCTTCGGTTCCATCACTGTTGGTGGTAGCTACGCTGAAAACGACAACGGCGCCATCTTCGGTACCGGCGATCAAGAAGGCTGGAGCCTCGGTGTTGTGTATGATGCCGCTGGTCCTTGGGCGTTCGAAGCTCTGACCTACCAGGGTCAGGTCGACGGTCCTTTCGCTATCTTCAACCTGGATCGCGAAGCTTATAAGATTGGCGCAAGCCGGACCCTCGGGCCGGGCGTTGATTGGGACATCTACGTTGTGTACGAAGAGCGTGACTTTGACGCGACCCCGTTCACCGACGTGGAAGGCACCACTCTTGGTACCGCGATCAACCTGAGCTTCTGATTTATCAGACTTCTCAGAATGGCGGGGGTGCAAGCCCCCGCCATTTTTTTTGACTGGCTTTCCTGGGAAACCACGCTGCCATGAAGAAAAGCATCATCTGGTTGGCCTCTTATCCGAAGTCTGGCAACACATGGACCCGGATCTTTCTAGCCAATTACCTGATGAACGCCGACCAACCTGTGCCCATCAACCAAGTGCACCGCTTTGGGATGGGCGATACGATCACCAAGACCTATCAAATGGTTGCAGGCGGTCCCTTCGACCTCCAGAACCACGATAAGGTTCTGCAATTGCGAGATCGCGTTTTGCGCGGCATCGTCGGCAACAACGCCGATGTGAATTTCGTCAAAACCCACAATATTCGGTCCAAGGCGTTCGGTGTAGACCTTATTCCACCCGCCTACACCCGTTCTGCCGTTTACATAATGCGAAACCCGCTGGATGTGATCCTGTCCTACTCCCGGCACTTCGGCAAAACCCACGCCCAGACCGTGGAGGCAATCTCTAGCAAGGACAATGTCACGAATTCAGACCAATCGACGGTTTTCCAGTACCTCGGCTCATGGTCCCTGCATGTGAACAGCTGGACCAAGAACACCGTTTTTCCCACGCTTGTGCTGCGCTACGAGGATTTGCAAACGAAGCCCGAGGAAAGTTTTTCGTCCCTTCTCAAACACATAGGTATCCCGGTGGAAACCGATCGCCTGAAAAAAGCGATCAGATTTTCTTCCTTTGAGGAGCTATCCAAGCAGGAGAGAGAAGACGGATTTGCCGAAGCCTCCGACAAGGCGGAGAAGTTTTTTTCCAAAGGCACATCCGGGCAATGGGTGGATGAGCTTGATAAGGAATTGGTGGCCGAAACCCGCAAAAAGCATGAGAGCGTCATGAAGAAATACGGGTATCTCGATGGCTGATTTGCGCCGGATCGTCTGGCTGGCGTCTTTCCCGAAATCCGGGAACACCTGGACGCGCATCTTTCTGGCCAACTACCTTGTGAATGGCGACAAACCCGTGCCGATAAATCAGGCGCATCGCTTCGCCATGGCGGACTCGATCCTGAAGACCTACAACATGGTTGCCGGTCGTTCGATTGACCCCAGAAATGTCGATCTGGTGTTGCAGTTGCGCGGTCAAGTTCTGCGTGGCGTCGTGGCCAACGGGGCGGACGTGAACTTTGTAAAGACCCACAACATGCCCGGAACCATCAGGGGTAAGCCTTTGATTCCAAACGAACTTACCCGTTCTGCAATCTATGTCATTCGCAACCCGCTCGACGTGGTTCTGTCCTATGCGCGGCACTTTGGATGCAGTCACGAACGCGCCGTCACCTCGCTTGCCAACAAGGCCAACAACATCGCGCCCACCGAACACACGGTGCCGCAATTTCTGGGCCGTTGGGATGACCATGTGAAAGGCTGGACAGGCCCCTCTGAATACCCTTGCCTTGTTTTGCGCTACGAGGATCTCTTGAGCGACGCCGAGACAGAGTTCAGCAAGCTTCTGACGCATATCGGCATCCCAGTGGACATGCCGCGCTTGCAAAAGGCCATCAGGTTTTCCAGTTTCAAGGAATTGTCCGAACAGGAAAGCAGCGAAGGTTTTGAGGAAAAATCTCAGCAGGCGAAAAGCTTTTTCAGCAGGGGTGAGGCTGACCAGTGGAAAACCGATCTTGCCCCTGAATTGATAGAGAAGGTCCGCGCAAACCATGGTAAGACGATGAAAAAATTCGGATATCTCGATGAGTAACCTCAAACGCATAATCTGGCTGGCGTCCTTCCCAAAGTCGGGCAACACCTGGATGCGTTCGCTTTTGGCCACGTATTTCATGCCGGCGGGTCAGGCGCCTGACATCAATAATCTGCGCCGCTTTACAACCGCCGATGTGCGGCAGGATTTCTTTGATGCCGCCAATGGTGCGCCGTTCAACTCCTCGAATGTCGAGGATTGGCTGCGTGTCAGGCCCAAGGCGCTTGCCCTCATTGCAGGGTCGAAGCCTGGCACGCACTTTGTGAAAACCCATTGTCAGGCCGTCCGCTATCAAGGGCAGGACTTGATCCCGCCACAGGTGACGGCGGGCGCGGTCTACATGATGCGCAACCCCTTCGACCTCGCACCGTCTTTCGCGCGCCATCAAAGTTCGGATATTGACACCGCGATTGAACGGATGTGCAACCCGGACGCCATGATGGGCACGGAAACGGGCATTCGCGATGCCTTGGGTCGGTGGGATGATCATGTCCGCAGTTGGACCGATGCTCCGGGTCTGCCGCGCCATGTGGTGCGCTACGAGGATATGCTGGACAAAGCCCCCAAAACCGTCCGCGGCTTGCTGGAGTTTCTCAGCATCAAACCCGACAGCGCCAAACTGGCCCGCGCGATCAAGGCGACGAGTTTTGAAAACCTTAAAAAGCAGGAAGATGAGCTTGGGTTCACAGAGCGTCCAGACGGCATGAAGCGCTTCTTTGCCAAAGGCGAAGCGGGCGCTTGGCGCGAGGAACTCACCCCGGCTCAAGTCGCACGCATAAGGTCTTCATTCCTGACAACGTTGGAAAAGTGGTACCCCGAACTCCTTGAAGAGACGGAAGACTTTTCGAAGGCAGGATAAGCCACTCGCCTGTTTCGAACCCTAAAACGAGCGAACATGCAGGACAGCAGATGCTTGATTTGACCCAACACGCAAGGCTGTCTGTGGCGCCGATGATGGATTGGACAGATCGCCATTGCCGCTTTTTGCACAGACAGTTTTCGCGCCATGCGCTGCTTTACACCGAAATGGTCACGGCGCCCGCCCTTGTGCGCGGCGGCGCGCTCCATTTGCTGGAACATGCCCCGGAAGAACATCCAGTTGCGCTGCAAATTGGCGGCTCCGACCCCACTGAGTTGGCGGAGGCCGCGCGTCTGGGTCAAAAGGCAGGGTATCAAGAGATTAACCTCAATGTCGGCTGCCCGTCCGATCGTGTGCAATCGGGTACATTCGGGGCCGTACTGATGAAGGACCCCGGCCTGGTGATGGAATGTTGCGCGGCGATGCGCGCGGCTGTGGCGGTAGATGTCACTGTGAAATGCCGCATCGGCGTGGACGATCAAAGCCCAGACGAGATTTTGCCAGCATTTCTGGAGCACGTCTCCTCTGCAGGCATATCGCGCTTTACGATCCATGCAAGAAAAGCATGGCTCAAGGGCCTTTCGCCCAAGGAAAACAGAGAGATACCGCCGCTCGACTATGATCTTGTGGCGCAAATGAAAGCCGAGTTCCCGCATCTTCACATCTCCATAAATGGCGGCGTCAGCACGCTGGATGAGGCCGCTACCCTTTTGGCGCGGGGCTTTGACGGTGTGATGTTCGGGCGCGCAGCCTACCATCAACCGGCGGATGTGTTGGGCGCGGCGGATGCGAGGATATTCGGAGAGGCCAAAACTGCGACGAAAGCGGAGGACGTGGTGCGCGTCATGCTGCCCTACATCGAGACACATCTCGCGCAGGGCGGCAAACTGCACCAGATCACCCGCCACATGTTGGGTCTTTTCTCCGGTCGGCCCGGCGCACGGGCCTGGCGACGGGTTCTGTCCGAGGGGGCGACGCGCCCTGGCGCCGGGACGGAACTGGTAGAGGCCGCTTTGGCACGGGTGGAGATGCCGAGCGTTTCGGCCTAGATCCAACACTGACGGTTTCGGGGGATGACATGATGGACGCGCTGTTTGACAAGGGCTGGGCAAAGTTCCCCGCTGACCGCGCCCTTGGGTCTTGGATAGACGCCGCCCGCGAGGCCGCGATCGAACGTATCAACGATCCTGCTGAGCGGCAGGTCTGGCTGCAATGCGAAGGCACCTGGTTTGTCGGCGTCGATACGTTGCCCAGTGACATCGAAGGGGCGGTGGGCAAAGCGGGCCCACTGACCGGGGTTGCCTACGACGCAGCAAGGCAGATTTACGGTGACCTGCCACTTCATCCCGGGCAAGTCTCGGTCATCTACCCGGGCTATCCCCGTCCGCGTGAAGCAGAGACAGAGGCCGCCTTCCGCTACAGGCTCAATCGGGACGCGGCCCATGTGGACGGGCTGTTGGGCGTGGGTCACCCCAAAAAGCGCATGTTGAAAGAGCAGCACGCCTACATTCTTGGAATTCCGCTGACGGCCTGCGATGACAAGGCCAGCCCGCTGGTGGTCTGGGAAGGCAGCCACAAGCGCATGGCGGAGGCCTTCACCGAGGCGCTTGGCGGGCGCGACGCGGCCGATTGGGACACCATTGACCTTACAGCGATTTATCAGGCGGCGCGCCAAGAGGTATTCGATACCTGCCCTCGTGTGACGGTCACCGCGCAACCGGGGGAGGCCTACCTGGTGCACCGCCTGGCCTTACACGGCGTGGCCCCTTGGGAAGACAACGCAGTGGCCCCGCCCGAAGGCCGCATGATCGTGTATTTCAGACCTGAATTGCCACCAGCCACGCGCGGCTGGCTGGAACTGCCCTGAACGAGACGCGCCCGAAAGGGAGCGGCGAGTGGCTCCTCAGCGGCGTTCAAGCCGTGCCGCGCGACCACCGCGGCGTTTTTTCAACAACCCGGCCCGATCCGGCAAAACCGCCATGACCTCTCGCCGCATCTCCGGCGACATGATGGACCAATCTCGTATCTCGTCGAGCGACCGATGGCACCCTGTGCAAATGCCAGCATCCGGGTGCACCACACACAGCTTCACACACGGGCTTTCGATCTCATCACGGGTCCAAACAGGGATATTCATGTGCTCTGCCTTATATGCCGCAACCGGTCCAGCGCTCCTTGCAATATGTAGGTTGCAGCCACGGAATCGATGATCTCTTTGCGACGCTTTCGGGTCAAATCTGCCTCAATTAGTGCTCTTTCCGCAGCCACGGTCGACAGCCGCTCATCCCAGAACGCAATGGGCAAGTCCGTGAGGCCCGACAGGTTGCGCGCAAAGGCCCGCGTGGATTGGCACCGCGGGCCTTCAGAGCCGTCCATGTTCCGCGGCAGACCAAGGATCAAACCCGCCGCATCGCGGTCATCTGCGATTTGCAAAAGCTGGGCGGCATCCAGACCGAATTTCTTGCGCTTGATCGTCATGACCGCGTTCGAGCCCTGCAAAATCCCGTCTGAGGCGGCCACCCCGATGGTCTTCTCCCCCAAATCAAGGCCCAGAATGCACCGCATCGGACGTAGGGCCGCGGCAAAGCCTTCGAACTCATCAAAGATCAGTGCAGAACCCCGGCGTCCTTGGCCGCGGCCTGCAACAAGGTGAGCCCGGCATCGTCACTGGCAAAAGCCTGCTCAGCTTCCTCCCAGATGGCGCGGGCCTGCGCGGCATTGCCCAAAACCCCATGCGCCCGGATGAGGCGCGCCCATTCCTCGGATGTGCCACCCTGATTGGCCAATCGGGCCGAGAGGCTCGCCACCATATCCGAAATCATTGCCGCGCGGTCTTCTGCGCTCATCCCTGCGGCGGCTTCGATATCTTCATCTGTCGGACCCGCAAACAGCCCCGGTATATCCGGCACGTCATATTGCACGCCCGCCCGCAACGCCACCTCGCCAATCCGGTTGAGCACGGTCGGTGTCCATGGATCGTCCATTCGGCTGTCTTCCAGCAAGCTTTTCCACAGCCGAAACGCCGCATCGGGTCTGTCCACCTGAAGCATGTAAACGCCAAGATAGTATCTTGCCCGCGGGTCCTCGGGATCGCGTGCCAGCGCCGCCCGCAGGGCTTTTTCAGCATCTGAGGACACATACCCCTGAGCCGCGGAAATCATCATGTCCGCCAGGGTTGAGAAATCCTCTGCCACAACGGCGTCGCCCTTGGCCTCCAGCAAGGCCAGCTGCGCCCGGTGCGCGGCTCGAAAATTGCCAAGGCCCGCTTCGTGACGAGCAAGCAGCGACAGACCTTGCGCATCGCCCGGTCGACCCTCGACCGCGGCACGCAACTGTTCGACCAAAGCCACGTAACCTGCATCCGCATCGAGCTCTGCCAGTGGCTCCGGCAAACGCTCTTCCACTTCGGCCTGGGTCAACCTTTCGAGGCGGGCCTTGTCGGACGCCGCGATTCGCTCTGCCAACGGCAGATCACCCAGACCAGGCGCACCCAACTGTTCGTAAATCCACACGCTGCCACCCAAAAGGCAAAGGCAGACAGCCGCCACCAGCGTCAAGGAGGGCCGGGTCCCGAACTGCGCCGTGCCGGCATCACCCTGCAGTTTTGCATCCGCGGCGAGGATGCGGCGCGACACCTCCGTGCGCAAACGGTCGGCTTCCTCCTGCGAGATCACCCCGCGTGCCACGTCATGTTCCACATCTTTCAGCTGATCGCGGTAAACCTGCAGGTCATAGGCTGCGGCGGGGACCTCCGTCGCGCGACGACGCAAAACCGCCCGTGCCAGCACGCCGCAACACAACGCCGCCAAACCCAATGTGATGACCCAAAAACCCATGCCCGTGCGCATCTCCCGTTCCCATCACATTTAACCCTCCGGCACAGGGCGCAAAAGAGGCAAAGCGCGCGCGCCGGTCACAAGCGTGACAAAGCCGCCCAGATGCCACCCATGTCGCATATTGTGCGTTGAATGCCGCGCGCATGATCCTCTAAATTTCGCGGATACCGCATATAGGCGCAGATAACGCCGCGCTGCGTGAACGGGACCTGTAAACTCATGAAACGCTACTCTGCTTTTGCCGTTGCCAAGGAAGCTTTGAAAAACCACCTCGGGTGGGAGCGGGCCTGGGCCTCTCCGGAACCCCGACAGCGCTATGATGCGATCATCATCGGGGCAGGTGGGCACGGGCTGGCGACCGCGTATTACCTCGGCAAAAACCACGGCATCACCAATGTGGCGATCTTGGAAAAAGGCTGGCTTGGGGGCGGCAACACCGGCCGCAACACCACGATCATCCGCTCGAACTATCTTCAGGATGCCTCTGCCGCGCTCTATGAAAAATCCCGCTCGCTCTACGAAACGCTGAGCCAGGATCTCAACTACAACATCATGTTCAGCCCCCGCGGCGTGATCATGCTGGCGCAGACCGAACACGAGGTGCGCGGCTACCAACGCACAGCCCACGCCAACGCGCTCCAAGGCGTCACCACGGAATTCATCTCGCCCCAACGGGTCAAGGAGATCGTCCCCATCATCAACCTCGAAGGCCCGCGCTACCCGGTTCTGGGCGGCCTCTGGCAGGCCCGCGGCGGCACCGCCCGCCATGACGCGGTGGCCTGGGGCTTTGCCCGGGCGTGTTCGGACATGGGCATGGACGTGATCCAAAAGTGCGAAGTGACGGGGGTGAGAATCGAAGGCGGCAAAGTCACGGGCGTGTCGACCACCAAGGGCGACATAGACTGCGACAAGCTCGGCATCGTCGTGGCGGGGCATTCGGGCCATGTGGCGGATATGGCAGGGTTCCGTCTGCCCATCGAGTCCGTGGCGCTTCAGGCTCTGGTCTCAGAACCCATCAAGCCCTGCATGGATTGCGTCGTGATGGCCAACACCGTGCACGGCTACATGAGCCAATCGGACAAAGGCGAGATGGTCATCGGCGGCGGCGCGGATGGCTACAACAACTACACGCAGCGCGGGTCGTTCCACCACATAGAAGAAACCGTCCGCGCGCTCTGCGAAACCTTCCCGATGGTGACCCGCCTCAAGATGCTGCGCCAATGGGGCGGCATCGTCGACATGACCGGGGATCGCTCGCCCATTCTGTCGAAAACGCCTGTTGAAAACGTGTTCATCAATTGCGGTTGGGGCACTGGCGGGTTCAAGGCCACACCCGGCTCCGGCTGGGGCTTTGCAGAGCTGATGGCCACGGGCTATTCGCCCCTGTGCGACGAGTTTTCCCTAGAGCGCTTCAAAGAAGGCCGCTTCATCGACGAAAGTGTCGCGGCCGGGGTGGCGCACTGATGGCCCGCCCTGTCTTTCTTTTTGCCGAAAAAATCCCGGGGGGCACCGAAGGCACGCGGCAGAGCCCTTATCGTGCCATGCGCTCAAAACCGCTGACAGCTAATTTTGGCCGATCTCGTCCCGCCCAAAACGCGGGGACATGCCCAAAACACCCGGGGATTTCCGCTCAGCCTTCTCAGACGCATCTGCCCACACCATCCTCCAATGCACATGCAAAGGAGGGAATTCCATGTCTGACTATGAACAATCCCGCTACAGCCGTGCATCCTACCCGGTCGACACAGGCGGGGCGAGCGCCTTCTGGGTTCTTGTCGTCGTCGTTGCCCTTGGGGCGCTTGTGCTCATCATGGCCATCGGCGGCGCGGCCACAGGGCCGATCGAAGGCACAGCCGGCACCGAGACGGCCCCGGCCATCACCCCGGCAGAGCCTGAACCGTCCGCGGCCACTGGCACTGTCATCGACTAACCCAAATCTCAAATCACGTCTTTCGGGCGGGCGCTGCAGGGTGCCCGCCCGTTTTGCGTGCGCAACCCATCGGAGCCTGCCATGCTCTTGCTGACATGCCCCTATTGCGGCGTCACAGCCGAGGAAACCGAGTTCAGCCCCGGCGGGGAGGCGCATCTCAAGCGCTTTGGCCCAGGGTCCAATGATGAGGATTTCCACGACTACCTGTTCGCCAAGGAAAACCCCAAAG
>JBCBWJ010000360.1:0-3409 GCA_039817165.1 Pseudomonadota bacterium
GCTTTTTGACGAGCTGATGGGCAACCTTGGCCTCAACGTTGTGTCCTTCTTCAACTCTCCGATGCCGGCCCAGCCGATGGGGTGGTTCAAGGAAGAGATCAAGGACGCAAGCCAGATGGACGGTCTGAAGTACCGCACAGTTGGTCTGGCGGCGGATGTTCTGCTCGAGATGGGCATGTCCGTGGTGCAGCTGCCGGGCGGTGAAATCCAGCCAGCGATGAAGTCTGGCCTGATTGACGCGGCCGAGTTCAACAACCCGACCTCTGACCGTGACTTCGGCATGCAGGATGTGTCCAAGCACTATCACCTGGCGTCGTTCCACCAGTCTCAGGAATTCTTCGAGGTGACCTTTAACAAGGACAAGTTCGAAGATCTTTCGGATGCGCAGAAAGCGATCCTGAAATACGCCTCCGAGGCCGAGAACTCCAACTTCTACTGGAACAACACGCGCCGTTATGCGTCTGACCTGGCCACCCTGCGCGATGAGCAGGGCGTAAACGTCTACCGCACACCGGACAGCGTGATGGCCGCTCAGCTGGCCGCATGGGACATCGTGGTCGAGCGGATCATGGCGGAAGACGAATTCTTTGCCAAAGTGATCGAAAGCCAGAAGGCCTATGCCAAAGAGGTGATGAACTATCTCAACCTCAACCAGCCTGACTACAAGCTGGCCTATGATCACTACTTTGCCTAAGGGCGAAACGCTGATCTGAGTGTTTGGTGAGGGCTGCCGCGCGTGGCCCTCGCCCCTCCAATAATAACAATGACGGCAAGGGGGGCGGCCTGTCATGCAAAAGACAATTCACGCCATCGAGGGTCTGAGCCAATGGGTTGGCAAGGCGTTCGGGTGGTGCATTCTCATACTGACCCTGTCTGTGTCCTACGAAGTTTTCGTGCGCTACGTTTTGAACGCGCCGACCGTGTGGGCCTTTGACATGATGGTGCAGATGTATGGCGCGCTGTTCTTGATGGCGGGGGCGTATACGCTGGCGCAGGACGCGCATGTGCGGGGCGATGTTCTATATCGTCTGTTCCCGGTGCGCTGGCAGGCGCGGGTGGATTTCGTGCTGTATATCCTGTTCTTCTTCCCCGGCATGGTCGCGCTTTTCTGGTACGGCTGGGAGATCGCCTCTGACAGTTGGCGCTACAAGGAAGTCAGCTGGAACAGCCCCGCGCGGATCCAGATTTACTTTTTCAAGACGCTGATACCCGTGGCGGGTCTGCTGCTGATGATCCAAGGGGTCGCGGAGATGATGCGCTGTTGGATCGCGATGCGCACGGGCGTTTGGCCGGACCGCATTGATGACGTCAAAGAAACCGAAGACTTGCTGGCAGAGGCGGATGTCTCTGACCTGCTTGGGTCCGGCTCAAAGAAATCCTGAAGGAGCGAATAGATGACTGATCCTCAGGTGGCCATTCTCATGCTGTGCCTGTTCATTGTGCTGGTGCTCTTGGGCTTTCCGATTGCATTCACCCTCATCGCGATGGGCGTGGCGTTCGGATATTATGCCTATTACACCGGTGCGCCCGAAAGCATTGGCGACATTTTCAACAACAACATCTTCTACCTGCTGAACCAGAACACGTATTCAGTCATGGAAAACGACATTCTGGTCGCCATCCCGCTGTTTCTCTTTATGGGTTACGTGGTGGAACGGGCCAATATCGTCGATAAGCTGTTTTATTCGCTCTATCAGGCCGCGCATAACCTGCCCGGATCGCTGGGGATTGCGGCGCTTATGACCTGTGCGGTGTTTTCCACGGCCTCGGGGATCGTGGGCGCGGTGGTCACGCTGATGGGGCTGCTGGCCTATCCGGCGATGAACAAGGCGGGCTATGACAAGAGCTTTGCCTCGGGCATCATTTGCGCCGGCGGCACGTTGGGCATTCTGATCCCGCCGTCGATCATGTTGATTGTCTATGCCGCGATTGCGGAGCTGTCGCCCTTGCGGCTCTATGCGGCGGCGGTGTTTCCGGGGTTGATCCTGGCGGGGATGTACATCGTCTACGTGATCACGCGGGTGACGATCAATCCGGCCTTGGCGCCGAAGCCGTCCAAGGACGACATACCGGCCAAGAGCATTGTCTATTACAACCTGCTGGTGTCGTTTGTGCCGCTCACGGTGTTGATCATGCTGGTGCTGGGCTCGATCCTTGGGGGATTGGCCACACCGGCGGAGGCGGCGGCGATGGGCGCGCTTGGGGGCTTGGTTCTGGCCGGGCTCTACCGGTCGCTGAACTGGACCAAGGTGAAGGAAAGCGTGTTCCTGACCGCCAAGGCCACCGCGATGGTGTGCTGGCTTTTTGTGGGATCGTGGACGTTCGCGTCGATCTTTTCCTACCTTGGCGGGCATGACGTGATCGAGGCCTGGGTCGTGGCGATGAACCTGGAGCCGTGGCAGTTCCTGGTGCTGGCGCAGCTGATCATCTTCCTCTTGGGCTGGCCGCTGGAGTGGTCGGAGATCCTGATCATCTTCGTGCCGATCTTCCTGCCGATGCTCGAGACCTTCGGGGTGAACCCGTATTTCTTTGCGATGCTGGTGGCGCTGAACCTGCAGACCTCGTTCCTGACCCCGCCCATGGCGATGTCGGCCTATTACCTAAAAGGCGTGCTGAAAAAGCAGATCGAGCTGATGGAGATCTTCAAAGGTCTGATGCCCTATCTGGCCATCGTGATCACCTGTATGGTGCTGATGTATCAGTTCCCCGGTATTGCGCTTTGGTTCCCGGATTACCTCTTTGGGGTGTGGGTGCCCTGATGCGTGCGGATCTGACAACGCTGTCGGCGGTCGAGGCCGCCGAGGGCATTCGGGCGGGGCGGCTGACGTCCGAGGCGTTGGTGGCGGCCTGCCTGAAACGGATCGATGAGACAGATGGCACGATCAAGGCCTGGGCCTGGATTGATCCCGACCATGCCATGGCGCAGGCGCGCGAGGCCGATCGCATTCGCCGTGCGGGTCGCGGCCTTGGCGCGCTGCACGGTGTGCCGGTGGGGCTGAAGGATATCATCGACACCTCCGTGGGGCCGACGCAATGCGGCTCGGTGATCCATGCCGGGCGGCAGGCGGATCGCGATGCGCGACTGGTGGAGCGGCTGATCGAGGCCGGTGCGGTGATCATGGGCAAGACCACGACGACCGAGCTGGCCTATCTTGCGCCATCTCAGACGACCAATCCACACAATGCCGATCACACGCCCGGCGGGTCCTCATCGGGCTCTGCGGCGGCGGTGGCGGCGGGGCATGTGCCGCTTGCCGTGGGCAGTCAGACCGGCGGGTCGGTGATCCGGCCTGCCTCTTTTTGTGGCACCTTCGGGTTCAAGCCGACGCGGGGGGTGATCTCGCGCGCAGGGGTCATGTCGACGGTGCCGAGCCGGGATCAGATGGGGGTCTTTGCCCGCACGCTGGAG
>JBCBWJ010000361.1:0-3401 GCA_039817165.1 Pseudomonadota bacterium
GCCGATCTTTTCGCCCTTCCACACAGCAACACCAGAACCCTTGGGGCGAGCCACGAATGACCATAGTTCTCATCCTCGCCGGATTGTTTTTTCTGCTGCTAATGGGTGTGCCAGTGGCTTTTGCATTGGGCGGAATAGGCCTCACGATGCTGCTTCTGGGCGGGTTTTCCCCGCTGATGGCCCCGCAGGCGATCCTATCAACTCTCGATGGGTTCATCTTGCTCGCCGTGCCGCTCTTTTTGCTGATGTCCAACGTGCTCTTGAAGGGCGGTGTAGGGCGCGATCTTTTTGCCGCGGTGCAGGCTTGGGTGGGTCACTGGCCGGGTGGGCTTGCTGTCGCTACGATACTCAGCTGCGGGCTTTTTGCCGCGATTTCAGGCTCTTCCGTCGCCACTGCCGCCACAATTGGCACTGTTGCCATCCCTGAAATGATTTCGCGCGGGTATGATAAACGGTTCGTCTACGGCCTACTGGCAGCGGGCGGGACCTTGGGCATTTTGATCCCGCCGTCGATCCCTATGATTGTTTATGGGTTTGTGACTGAGCAATCGGTGATCGCGCTTTTCCTTGCAGGCATCGGGCCCGGCTTGGTTTTGGTGACCTTCTTCGTCGTCTTTTCGATCCTCTATGCCAAACTTTCGGGAAAGTTCGTGCCTGTAGAAAAGGCCCACATGGAAGAGCGCCTAGTCGCTAGCTGGCGCGCTCTGCCGTCTCTGGTCTTGGCCATCATCGTGATCGCAGGTCTTTACACCGGTGCCTTCACACCGACCGAAGCTGCGGCCGTAGGTTTTGCCGCGGCCCTCCTGATTACCGTGTTCTGGTTGCGCACCCTCACGTGGGAAAGCTTTTGGGAGGCGGTGCAAGAAAGCGCGATCACCACTGCAGCGATCCTGCTTATAGTGGCCGGGGCCAAGGTATTCGGCAAAGCCATCGCGCTCTACCGCATTCCGCAAGATATCTCTGCCTTTATCGCGGCGAATATAGACGGTCCGCTGGTCTTCATTCTGCTCGTGTCTGTTGTCCTGTTGCTCATGGGGCTGGTGTTTGAGGCGCTTTCCATGATTTTGATCATGACGCCGGTTCTGTTGCCTGCCGCAATGGGGTTGGGTTTCGATCCGATCTGGTTTGGCATCTATATGGTGATCATGGTGGAATGCGCGTTGATCACACCGCCCGTGGGCCTCAACCTATATGTGATCCAAGCAGTTGCGCGCACGACACTTGCCAACGTGGCCCGGGGTGTATGGCCCTTTTTGCTCTTGATGCTGGTCACAGTCGGAGTGCTTTACGCCTATCCTGACCTGGCCCTCTACATTCCTTTCAAATGGTGAAACGATGACGAAAGCTGCCGTACTCCGCACGCTGCTGGCACAAGACCGATGCCACATCATGCCCTGTTGTTTCGATGCGCTGTCCGCCAAACTGATACAACAAGAAGGCTATGACCTCACCTTCATGTCTGGATTTGCAAGTTCTGCGAGCCGTATAGGACAGCCCGATCTGGGTCTGATGAGCTATGGCGAGGTGCTTGATAGTGCGCGCAACATCGCGGATGCAATTGACATCCCACTTATCGGGGATGGTGACACCGGCTACGGCAACGCGATGAACGTTAGGCGCACGGTGATGGGTTTTGCCAAGGCCGGGTGTGCGGCGATAATGATTGAGGATCAATTGGCTCCCAAGCGGTGCGGACACACGCCGGGCAAAGCAGTTGTCAACCGCGATGAAGCATTCGACAGGATCCGCGCCGCAGTGGACGCTCGCGATGCCCTGCGCGAAGACGGCTTAGATATTCTGATCATGGGACGCACGGATGCTCGGCATGACCATGGCCTAACCGAGGCGATCGAACGCGCCGCGCAATATGCCGAGCTTGGCGCAGATATCCTCTTTGTCGAGGCTCCGAAGACCAAAGACGAAATGCGTACTATCTGTAATGCCCTACCGGGACCCAAGATGGCCAACATAGTTGAAGGTGGGGACACGCCGGACCTGACCAATGCAGAATTGCACGACATCGGTTTTTCTATTGCTGCCTACCCTCTTTCACTGATGGCATCTGCGATGGAGGCTATGGTGCAAACCCTCCGGAGCATGCGCAAAGACCATCGCCCTGATCTGATGGACTTTGCCGACCTTCGTCGCCGGGTCGGGTTTGATAACTACTACGAAACGTCCGAACGCTACATGTCATCCCGTCGACCGTGACTAGCGCGAGGATGCCCATCGAGAAAGATGAGCGATCAGTTTTCACGCTATAAAAAATGACTTATCCACAGGTTTTTGTACAAGACGCAGATTATCTTAAATCGCCTAAAAGTTACCCACATCTGTTTTCGGCTCCGGGCGCAATTGAAAACGCAGCGGATCTGGAAGAGTATCGAAGCTCTGAAACATCTCCCGCAGCCCGTCGGGCGTGGTCGCGAGTTGGCCATGACGCGCCATATGCGCACGCGCCTGACGTTTGATGGGCGCGCCATCGCCAATTTCAAGAGAGACGTCCGGGCGGAAACTACGCAGTACAGGGCTGTCTTTAACAAGCGGCATCAAGAGAAGTTCCGGCACCACATCCAAGGAAGCTTGCACGTTCAGGCTGGCGCGAATGGCGCGGTCATCATGCGCCACCGGATAAGGAGCGAAGAGAAGTGTCTCACCAGCCGGGCTCACCGGGGCAAAACCCGAAGCTTCGCCAAGATCAAGAACTTGAGCGGTCGGAAAAGGCGAAAGCGATGCATGCAGAGTTTCCGCGGCAGGCCCTTCCAGGTGGCCTAGAAAAATGGTCACTGGCCCTCCAGCCTTTGAGCGACGCGCCAACGCGCCCAGAGCCGTCTCAATCACCTGACCTGCATCCTCGGCAAAGACCACTAGTTCCTGGCTGATCCGCCGCGTCTGCTGTTCAAGGAAGAAGGCCATGATCACGTCCGCCATTGCGTTGTAGTGACCCAGATTGCGCGTGTCGTGCACGATGCGGCCGATTTCCACCTCGACAACTTTGGCACCCGAGGCATGCACACGCAGCATCACGTCGAGGTCCGCCGCGTAAGTGCCCACCAGTTCCTCGTGCGCGATCCAACGTCGATCGATAAGGTAAATACCGGAATTGGGCGCCCTCAGATGGCTGAGGCCCGGAAACATCTGACGGATCGCCGGCGAAACCAACAGCCGTGTCATCGGCATGTTGTCATCGGGATCATTCCAAGCGCCCTTAACAAGGCCGACGCCTTCGGCCCGTGCGGCCGGCATGGCGGCAAACAAACGCGTGTCGAAACGTTCAAGATCCGCGTCGAGCTTCATCACCCAATCGTTGCGCGCGGCGCTGATGCCGGCCCGCACGGCATGACCCATGCCAGGCGCCTCTTCTCGCACGGCACGTGCACCTGCGCGCTCAGCCAAAACAC
>JBCBWJ010000362.1:0-3393 GCA_039817165.1 Pseudomonadota bacterium
TCGTTTGGGTGCGCACCAAGGGCATGAACCAGCGCGATGAGGTTGTGCTGGATTACGTGCGCTGGGCGATGGTGCGCAAGCGTGACTTTGACAGTGCCGCGCCTGAGACGGTGATCCCGGAGCTCAAGCCCGCGCTGGCGGTGGACGATCTGGTGGTGCCGGAGGGGCTCGATTTTACCGAGTATGACTTCACGCTGGCGGGGGAGCTGCATCGCTGGGGCGATTATGCCGTGGGCGAGACGATTGATCACGTGGACGGTGTGACGGTCGAAGAGGCCGAGCATATGATGGCCACGCGGCTGTGGCAGAACACGGCGAAGGTGCATTTTGATGTGGGGTCGCGCCCCGATGGGCGGCGGCTCATTTATGGCGGGCATGTGATTTCCATGGCGCGGACGCTGTCGTTCAACGGGCTGGCCAATGCGCAGGTGGTGGCGGGGCTGAACGGCGGGACGCATGCGAACCCATGCTATGCGGGCGATACGATCAAGGCGTGGTCCGAGGTGCTGGACAAGGCGGAGACCAACGCGCCCGGTGTGGGGGCGCTGCGGCTGCGGTTGGTGGCCACGAAGGGCGGCGCGCCGTTTGCGCTGAAGGGTGAGGACGGGAAGTATCTGCCCCATGTCATGCTGGATCTGGATTACTGGGTGTTGATTCCGGTTTGAGGCTCGGCGCGGGATCAAGGGCGTAGCCCGCCGCGCCTTCGTCAGGCCGTCCCGGGGCCTGGCGAAATGGCAAGTGCAGGGCGCCGCTCGGAGGATCAGCGGGATGTTTGGATAAAGCACTGCCGGGTACAGCTGGGTCGCCACGCCACGGCCTGACGAAGACGCTCTGTTGTGGTTTCGGCGCGTTTTGATCACCAAGACGTGGTATTTGCCCACTTTGCAGGGCCGTTGCGACACGTCATGCTGCGCGTCATGTTTCGCGCATGTCTCACTGCTGGCTGTCTGACCCTAAGCGCCCCGGCGCTGGCCTGTGACATTGCGTTGGTGCTTGCGGTTGATGTGTCCGGCTCGGTCGACAACGAAGAGTTTCGCATTCAGATGGACGGGCTTGCCGAAGGGTTGCGCGATCCGGCTGTGGCGGAGGCGCTCGTGGCCGGGGAGGCGGCGCTGACGGTATTGCAATGGACGGGCACCACCCGGCAGGCGGTGTCGGTGCCGTGGACACAGGTGCGCAGTTTTGAGGATCTCGACACGCTGGCCACGCAGATCGAGGCGGTCACACGCAAATGGCGCAACTATTCCACGGCGATCGGTGAGGCGCTGGAGTTTTCCCAAGCGTTGTTTGCGGATGCGCCGCAATGCGATCGGCGGGTGGTGGATATATCGGGCGATGGATCCTCCAACGAAGGGGTGGAGCCCAGTGAGGCCCGCCAGCAAGTGGAGGCGGCAGGGACCACGATCAATGCGCTGGTGATCGAGGGCGCGGAGCCTGACCTGACCGCGTATTTTCGGGAAAACGTGATTGAGGGGCCGGGGGCCTTTGTCATCACGGCCAATTCCTATGAGGAGTATCCCAAGCGCATGCAGATGAAGCTCTTGCGCGAGGTGGCCAAACAGGTCTCGGCGCTGGACAGCGAGGGTGAGGATGGCCCGCTGTAATATGTCGTGTGATCTGTCGTCTGTGACCTGCGACCACGTAACCGCGTATTGTGGGTGTGCTTGGCTGTTTTGGACGTTAAAATGACGGGATGACCTTTGCCAGTGACGTGCGCCCAATGGGGGCTTGCGCGTCCAGCCGAATTGGAGGACCAGACATGGCTGATGTGAACCGCGGCAATCGCCCGCTGTCACCGCATCTGACGATCTACCGCCCGCAGCTGACCTCGATGACCTCGATCCTGACCCGGATCACAGGCAACGCGCTCTTGGTGGCCTCTTTGATGATCGTCTGGTGGGTTCTCGCGGCGGCCCTGTCGCCTGAATATTTCGCCTTTGCGGATGCGGTTTTGACCAGTTTCTTCGGCGATCTGATCCTGTTGGGGTCTGTTTGGGCGCTTTGGTATCACTTGCTCGCTGGGGTGCGGCATCTGATTTGGGACAATGCGATGATGCTGGATATCCCCACGGCGGAAAAGTTGGGCTGGGCCTGTGTTGGTGGGTCGTTCCTGCTGACCGCGCTCACCGTGATTTTGGTGTGAGGGCGGGCCTATGATTTCGAAGTTAAAATACGCATTCAGCCATGGCTCGCTCAGCGAGGCGGTGCATCATGCGGTGTTGATGAAAGTCAGCTCTGTCGCGCTGTTGGTTCTGATGCCGCTGTTCATTTTTATCGTCGGTCCGATGATCGGCCGCCCCCATGCGGAGGTTGTGGCCTTTCTGGGTCAGCCATTCCCGGCGATTGTTGTGGCCCTGACCTTTGTTGTCGGGTTCAAACATTTCAGTGACGGTGTTCAGGTCCTTTTGGAGGACTATGTCCATGGCACGGCGCGGAAAATTTCGATTATGATCATGACCGGGTTGAGCTATGCCGCGATGCTCATCGGTCTTTATGCAATCGTGAAGATCGCGTTTTAAGCGCGGATCGGAGACATAAGATATGGCAGCTTACGAATACGAGACGCATGAGTATGACGTCGTGGTTGTTGGGGCCGGGGGCGCGGGTCTGCGCGCCACGCTTGGGATGGCCGAACAGGGTCTGAAGACGGCCTGCATCACCAAGGTTTTTCCAACGCGGTCGCACACGGTGGCCGCCCAAGGCGGGATCGCCGCGTCGCTGGGCAATATGGGGCCGGACAGCTGGCAGTGGCACATGTATGACACTGTGAAAGGCTCGGATTGGTTGGGTGACACGGATGCGATGGAGTATCTGGCGCGTGAGGCGCCCAAGGCGGTCTATGAGCTGGAACATTACGGCGTCCCGTTCAGCCGCACCGAAGAGGGCAAGATTTATCAGCGTCCCTTTGGCGGTCACACGACCGAGTTTGGCGAAGGCCCCCCGGTGCAGCGCACCTGTGCCGCCGCCGACCGGACCGGGCACGCGATTTTGCACACGCTTTATGGGCAAAGCCTCAAGAACAACGCGGAGTTCTACATCGAGTTTTTCGCCATTGATCTGATCATGAGCGATGATGGTATCTGCACGGGTGTTGTGTGCTGGAAGCTGGATGACGGCACGATGCATGTGTTCAATTCCAAGATGGTTGTGCTGGCCACCGGCGGTTATGGCCGGGCGTATTTCAGCGCCACCTCGGCGCATACCTGCACCGGGGATGGCGGCGGCATGGTGGCGCGGGCCGGTCTGCATTTGCAGGACATGGAGTTCGTGCAGTTCCACCCTACCGCCATCAATGTCGGCAAGGACCCAGCACCGCTGGCGACTGAAGCGCTGCGGGGCCACGGCGCGAAACTGTTCAACACAGCTGGCCACCGCTTCATGATCGACATACAC
>JBCBWJ010000363.1:0-3351 GCA_039817165.1 Pseudomonadota bacterium
CCACGCGCTGGAGGCCGCCACCGGGTATTCTGACCGTCTGTTGCATGGCGAAGGGGTGGCCATCGGCTGCGCGCTGGCCTTTGAGCTGTCGGCGCGGATGGGGCTGTGCGCGCAGGAAGAGCCCAGCCAGGTGCGGGCGCATCTCAGCGAGATGAAGATGAAGGTGGACCTGTCTGATATTGAAGGGGATTTGCCGGATGCGCCTGGCCTTTTGGCGTTGATGGCGCAGGACAAGAAAGTCATCGACGGCACGCTGCGTTTTATCCTCGCCCGGGGCATAGGTGAGGCGTTTGTGACGTCGGATGTTGATCCGGCTCAGGTTTTGGAAGTGCTGGACAGTGCTTTGGCTACGCGGCCGTTCTGAACGGCGTCGCGCTCTGAATACCGATCGGTGAAATATGGCTTCTGATCGCGGGTCAGCAGGGTGAATTTCATCATCTCTTCCATCACATCCACCACGCGGTCATAGCGCGGCGAAGGCAGCATGCGACCGGCCGCGTCAAACTCTTTGAATGCCATGGGCACGGAGGATTGGTTGGGAATGGTGATGAGCCGCATCCAGCGGCCCAGAATGCGCATCTGATTGACCGCGTTGAAACTTTGGCTGCCACCAGACACTTGCGCGAGGGCCAGTGTCTTGCCTTGGGTGGGCCGCACACCCCCCAAGGACAGTGGGATCCAGTCGATCATCAGTTTCATGATGCCGGTCATTGAGCCGTGCCGTTCCGGGCTGATCCAAACCATGCCTTCGGACCACGTCACCTTGTCGCGCAGCTCTGCCACTTTCGGGTGGTCGGCCTCTGAATCATCAGTGAGCGGCAGGCTTGAGGGGTCGAAGGTGCGTGTCTCTGCGCCGAGATGGGTCAGGATGCGGGCGGACTCTTCACACAAAAGGCGGGAATAGGACCGTTCGCGCAGGCTGCCGTACAAGAGCAGAATGCGCGGTGCGTGAGTGCTGGGGCTCTTGGGCCAGATCTCTGACAGGTCCGGACGGGGCAGGCGGCTGGGATCAAACAGAGGATCAGGGTATGGATCAGATGTTGAATCAGACAACGCGGTTGCCCTCTGCGTCGATGATCAGTTCGCCGTCTTCCTTTTCGTAGGGCCCATCGGGCCAGTGATCCAGAAGGTCCAGGACAGCCTCGGACGGGCGGCACAGTCTGACGCCTTTGGACGTGCACACAATGGGCCGGTTGACCAGCACGGGGTGATCGAGCATGGCGTCGATGAGGGCCTCGTCGGTGACATCGTCCTCCAGAAGGCCCAGCATCTCGGCGGGAGATTTCGTGACCCTCAGTGCTGCGCGCGGGGTCAGGTCTGCGGCGGCAAAGAGCGCCCGCAGCTGCGGCCGGGTCCAGCCGATGTCCATGTAGGGGATCATGACGGGCGCGTATCCCGCATCTTTGATGATTTTCAACACGTTGCGGGAGGTTCCGCAGTCTGGATTGTGGTGGATGACGACCTGCATCGTTTATACGTCTTTCGTTTCAGAATGCGCTTGGAGCAGCCACCCGAACACCACGACGGCGAGGGCGGCACCGATCAGTTCGGCGGTGATAAACCCGGGCAAATCCACAGGCCGGATGCCCGAAAACGTGTCGGTGAACGACCGCGAGACGGCCACCGCGGGGTTGGCAAAGGAGGTGGACGCGGTGAACCAATAGGCGGCGGTGATGTAAAGGCCGACCAGCCACGGGATGGCATCCGGTTTGAAGCGCAACCCGGCGAGGATGGTGCCCATCAGCCCGAAGGTCGCTACAATCTCTGCAAACCACTGCGCGCCGCCTGTGCGGATGGTGGTGGAGGTCTGCACGATGTCGAGGGCGAACATGCCGTGAGCGACGAAAGCGCCGAGGATACCGCCGAGGATCTGTGCGACAACGTACTGGCCCGCGACAGGGATGGATATGTCACCTTTGAGCGCAAACGCAAAGGTGACGGCCGGGTTGAAATGCGCGCCTGAAATGGGCCCCAGAAGGGTGATGAGGACCACGAGGATGGCCCCTGTGGGAAGTGTGTTGCCCAGAAGCGAGATCGCGACGTCATCGCTCAGCTGATCGGCCATGATGCCGGACCCCACCACGGTGCACACAAGCAGCAATGTGCCCAGAGCTTCGGCCGCGAGGCGGCGGGGAAGGGTGAAGATCATTGAGTAAAGCCCTGATACAAAGTGGGTGTCACGCGTCGCAGGCGATCTCTGCGATGATGGGTTGGCACTCTTGCGGGCTGCCGCCGCAGCAATCCTGCATGAGAAATTGCAAAAGGCCGCGTGTGCCTTCGAAGTCGGCGAAATAGCGGATCGCGCGGCCTTCGCGCTGATTGCGGATAAGACCCGCGCGCGTCAGCAAGGACAGGTTGGCGGACATGGTGTTTTGTTTCACACTGAGGGTTGTGGCGATGTCACCGGCCTGCATGCCGTCTGCGCCGGCCTTGATCAGCAAGCGGAACACGTCGAGGCGCAAGGGCTGCGACAGGGCGGCGAAGGCGAGGGTGGCGGTATTTGTATCCATATTTCATGAATTATGGATATATTAATCTGTCGTCAAGATGAAACGGGCGGCTCGTCGCTCCCTTTCGGGCGCGCCTCGCGGGCGTCAGGGTTTGAGCTTGATCAAGGCGTGGCGTTTCTTGCCGGCGGAGAGTTTCACAGGCGCGTCCAAGGCGGCGGCATCGAGCATCAGCCCGGCCTCAGTCAGTGGCACGTCATTCATCCGCGCACCGTTTTCACTGATCAGGCGTTTGGCCTCTTTGCCCGATGTCGCAAGCCCCGCACGCACGATCAACTGGACCACGGAAATGCCGTCTGCGATGTCGTCTGCCGAGAGCTCCAGCGTGGGCAGATCGGCGCCCACACCGCCCTGTTCGAACACCTCGCGCGCGGTGGCCTCCGCCGCCTCAGCCGCCTTGGCCCCGTGCAAGAGGGTGGTCACGGCATTGGCGAGGATGATCTTGGCGTCGTTGATCTGGGACCCCGCCAGCGCGCCCAGCCGGTCGCACTCTTCGACCGGCAGTTCGGTGTAGAGTTTGAGAAACCGCCCCGTGTCGGCATCGGTGGTGTTGCGCCAGAACTGCCAGAATTCGTAGGGGCTCAGCATCTGGGCATTGAGCCACACAGCACCGCCCGCCGATTTGCCCATCTTGCGCCCATCAGAGGTGGTCAGAAGCGGCGAGGTCAGGCCGTAGATTTCCTGATCCAGCACCCGTCGGGTGAGGTCGATCCCGTTGACGATATTGCCCCATTGATCCGATCCGCCCATCTGTAGCTGGCACCCGTAGCGGGGGTTGAGCTCCATGAAGTCATAGGCTTGCAGGAACATGTAGTTGAATTCGAGAAACGACAGCGACTGTTCG
>JBCBWJ010000364.1:0-3342 GCA_039817165.1 Pseudomonadota bacterium
CACGGTTGCCGCGCAAGGCGGCTTGGCGCAGCGTCTCCATCACCAGTTGCGACCCCATGGAATGCCCGAGAATGTGCACACGCCCGCCGGTCTCTACCGTCAGGGCGTTCAGCACGGCCTCGAAATCGTCCCGCGAGTAGAGCACGCTGTCGCGATCATAGGCATAGCCTCGCACATCCCCTGCCGATGGCCAGGAATAGACCAGACCGTCATCGACCAGGTCGAAATCCGTGCGGATCTGGGCAAACCGATAGACGGCATCTGAAAACGTCACGTTGTAGCCGTGCACGTAAACCAGCGTTTCCTTGCCCGACGATCCTTTGCGCATCGCTCTGATCATCTGCGCCGCGGTCTGATAAACCTGACTGCCTGTCATCACGAAATCCGTCGCGGCGTCGGGCGGGCCGTCCGGCCATTCAATGTTGCCCGGCGTGTGCGTGGGTGGAACAGATACGTCCAGATGTATGAAGTTCAGACCGGACGGGCGTTCCTGCCCGAAAATGGGACCCAGATTGTCGAGGTCCAGCTCGGTCGCGACAAAGATACGCTCTTGCGTGGCAAGCGGGCTGCCATCACCGAACTGCGCGACGTTGTGAGGCGCGCAAGAGGCAATCACCACGGTCAGAAGCGCCACAATCGATCGAGCAGCAATCGGCAGGCGTGTCATGGCGCGGCCCTTCCCGGTCAAGGTGCGTTGGGTGGTCCCCCCGGTCTAGGGCAAACCAGCGACGGCGCAAAGCAGATTTGCAGCGCTAATGCCGGTCTCCGCTTTTTTCATTCTGTGTGCTGATCCAATGTGCCGCGAAGGTGACCAGATCGGCAAATCCACACAGCCGCACCTCTGCGTCCCCAAGCCGCCCACGTGTCACGCTGCCCGTGGCCTCAAATGCGGCTCCCGCAGCGGGAAAGAGCCGGCCAAGAACATCGGCCACGTCGGGTGTTTCCATCCATGGTGCATCGCCCGGGCCGGTTTTGAAACGTCGGATCTTCGTGCGCTTGTGCATTGCGTAGTCTTCCGCAGTGTGAAGCGGCGTGCAGCGGTTCCACCCCACGCCAACGAGCAGGATTTTCATGCCCGCCCGGTCATGCATCCGGCCAAACGGCGACGTCGGTCCGGTGGCCCATGCCTGCGCATGCGGTGTGATCATGCGCACGGCATCCGACCCGTTCAGGCACACAGAGGTCGTGCAGTGGGCACTGCGCAGCGTGCCAGGCCATGTGCGGAAGGTTTCCGCCAATACACCCATTCCGGCGGTCGGGCTGCGATCCACATCAAAGCCCGTGACCGCATGCTCGATCTGCGCAATCTCACTGGGCGACAGCTTGGATAGGTCCATGTCAGCGGGCGGATAGGCATCCTCCGAAAATCCGGGCATACCAATCAGCCCCTCCGGCCCCACCGCGCTCAGCAACGCCTTGATCAGACTGGCTGCTCCGCCGGTCACCCTGCCCACGGCGCGCATCGACGCATGCACCCAAACCCCGTCACCAGCGAACACGCCAAGGGCGTTCAGTTCACTCGACAAAGTCTGGACGGTGTGTTGTGCAGCCATGCCCAGACGCTACGCCATCACCCGTCAGGGCTCAAAGAGAAAGGGCCCGGTATGACCCGAGCCCTCATAGCTATTGCCGCATTCTGTCAGGGGTCAGGCGCTTGTCAGCATGCCCTTTTCCTGCGCGAGGCTGCGCATCCGCTTTTGCAGCTTCTCGAACGCGCGCACCTCGATCTGACGGATCCGCTCACGGCTGACGTCATATTGCCCGCTCAGCTCTTCCAGCGTGACCGTCTTGTCGCTCAACCGGCGTTGCGTCAGGATATCTTTTTCGCGGTCATTGAGCACGTCCATCGCATCCGCCAAAAGCGCACGCCGGGCGTCCAACTCATCCTTTTTCTCGTAGTCGCCTGCCTGATCAGCGTCCTCATCTTCCAACCAGTCCTGCCACTGCATGGACCCATCGTCATCAGAACCAACCGTGGCGTTGAGAGACGCATCCCCACCCGACATCCGCCGGTTCATCGAGATCACTTCTTTCTCCGTCACGCCCAGATCATGGGCGATGCGGGCCACGTTCTCGGGACGCATGTCGCCTTCTTCCAACGCGCCGATGCGGGATTTTGCTTTGCGCAGGTTGAAAAACAGCTTCTTTTGCGCGCTCGTGGTGCCAAGCTTGACCATCGACCAGCTGCGCAGGATGTATTCCTGAATGCTCGCCCGGATCCACCACATCGCATACGTCGCCAGACGGAAGCCCTTTTCGGGATCAAACCGTTTCACCGCCTGCATCAGGCCCACATTCGCCTCCGAGATTACCTCGGCCTGCGGCAGACCGTAGCCGCGATAGCCCATGGCGATCTTGGCGGCCAGACGCAGGTGGCTCGTGACCATCTGATGGGCCGCGTCGGTGTCTTGTTCCTCCACCCAGCGCTTGGCCAGCATGTATTCCTGTTCCGGCTCCAGCAGGGGAAACTTGCGAATTTCCTGCAGATACCGGTTCAGACCGCCCTCAGGCGTCGGTGCGGGAAGATTTGCGTAGTTAGCCATTGCCCTCATGTCCTCCAGTAAGCGCCCGTTCACAAATGTTTCGAGCTTTAACATCTGAATTATGATCGCACACGCCGGTTTTCAAGCGAAGTGAACCAATCGGTTTAAAAGTATATTAAGCCGCCGTTCGCTCTATACCAGCTATGTGACAGCGCCTTCACGCAGGCGTGCACCCTGTTACAGGCAGGTCCTACAACCGCAAAAGCGCTGTAAGATCGGCCATGTCCGAGGGCAACTCCGCCTCAAACCGCAAGGTTTCGCCGCTCACCGGGTGGTCAAACCCCAAAACGCGCGCGTGCAGGGCCTGCCGGGAAAACGCTGCGACCCGGTCAATCGCGGCCTCGCTCAACGCCCCCACCTTGATCTTGCGCCGCCCACCATAGACCGGATCCCCGATCAGCCCGTGCCCGATATGCGCCATGTGCACGCGGATCTGATGCGTCCGCCCGGTTTCCAACCGACATTCCACCAACGAGGCCACAGGCGGCGTGCCAAACCCGTCGGCCACACGCACGCGGGTCACGGCATGCCGCCCCCCATTGAACAAGACGGCTTGTTTTTGACGGTCGGTCTTGTGGCGGGCCAGTTGGGTGGTGATCTTCACGATGTTGCCCGGCTCGGTCGACACGCCCTTGAGGCCGCGCAACCGTGGATCGCCAACATCCGGCGCGCCGTAAGCCACCGCCGCATAGACCCGGTCCACAGAGTGTTTCTCGAACTGTTCCGCGAGCCCGTGATGCGCCCGGTCGCTTTTGGCCACGACCAACAACCCGCTGGTGTCCTTGTCGATGCGGTGCAC
>JBCBWJ010000365.1:0-3336 GCA_039817165.1 Pseudomonadota bacterium
GGCGTCGGAAAGTTCGGCGTCGGTGATGGTGAGCGGCGGCAGGAGGCGCACCACGTTGTCCGCGGCGGGCACGGTGGCCAATTGGGCCATGTAACCGGCTTGCACGACATCCGCGTTGGGCACCTTGCATTTGAGGCCCAGCATGAGGCCGTGGCCGCGCACGGTTTCGAAAACACCCCCGTGAGAGGCGACAAGTGCCTCCAGCTTTTGGCGAAAAAGCCCGGCTTTTCGGGTCACCTCGGATAGAAAGCCCGGATCGGTCACGTGATCCATCACCGCGTTGCCCACCGCACAGGCCAGCGGGTTGCCCCCATAGGTGGAGCCATGGGTGCCAGCCACCATGCCAGTAGCCGCCTCTTCGCGGGCCAGCACGCACCCCAGGGGGAAGCCGCCGCCGATGCCTTTGGCGACCATCATGATGTCCGGGTCCACGCCCGCCCATTCATGGGCAAAAAGCTTGCCAGTTCGGGCGATGCCGCATTGCACCTCATCGAGGATCAGCAGGATGCCATGGGTGTCGCACAGATCGCGCAGGCCTTTGAGGCACGCATCGGGCAAGGGCCGAATGCCGCCTTCGCCTTGCACCGGCTCCACCAGAATGGCGGCGGTTTTATCGGTGATGGCCGCGGTCAGCGCATCGTGATCGCCCCATGGCAGATGGATGAACCCCGGCAACATCGGGCCGAACCCGTGGGTCATCTTCTCGGACCCGGCCGCGGCGATCCCGGCAGCGGACCGGCCATGAAACGAGCCCTCAAAGGCGATGATCTCTACGCGGTCTGTCTGACCCAAATGGTGCCAGTACTTGCGCGCCATCTTGACCGCCAATTCGCAGCTTTCAGTGCCGGAATTGGTGAAAAAGACCGTGTCTGCGAAGCTATGGGCCACGAGTTTATCGGCAAGACGTTCTTGCTGCGGGATGTGGTAGAGGTTGGAGGTGTGCCAGAGCAGCCCTGCCTGATCGGTCAGGGCCGCCACCAAAGCGGGGTGTGCGTGGCCCAAGGCGTTGACCGCGATGCCCGCCCCAAGATCGAGAAATCGGCGTCCGTCGGCCTCAATGAGCCAGCTGCCTTCGCCTTTCACGAAAGAGAGCGGTGCACGATTGTAGGTCGGTAGAACGGAGGCGATCATATCGGTCATCCTTTGAAGGAAAGCCCATTAGGTGCCAAAGGGCTTCGTTTGTGTCAATTGTTTAGGGGGATGTGCCCAAGGCACAAAAGATCAGCGGCGCGTCAGATGCGCGAGCGTCGCAACGGGTATGTTTCGCGGTTGATCATGCTGGTCGGATAAACGGTTTCGCACCCGCTGGGAAGGCCAAAGTCATTGGCGCAAGGACAAAACGCCGGCGAGCACGATGAGCGCCATGCCCGCCAGGGTGATCCCATCTGGTATTTCAGAGAAAAACAGCGCGCCCCAGATGACCGCAAAGCCCACATAGGCAAAGTCGAAAATGCCAACAACAGACGGAGGCGCGTTCTGATAAGCGATGGCGGCGCCGACACTGCCCACGAGTATGGCCGCGGACAAAACCAACATGGAGACCCACTCCGCCCCGCCCATGACCGACCAGGGACCGAGGAGGAAACCGTCCGGCTGACGCAAACCAAGGCCCCAGATCCCCATGGACGCGATCGCCCCTACCAAGATGAAGGCGGCGTTGAGCCCTGCGGCCAGAACGATCGGATGCGCCTCGCGGCACTTTGTGCGCGTCAGGATCATGGACAGCGCATAGAGGACAGCCGACAAAAGCGGCAGCACAGCGAAAAGATTGAAGTCCCCCGCGCGCGGGCGCAGGATCAACAAAACGCCCAAAAGGCCCAAGCCCACGGCGAACCAACCCAGGGGACGGATGCGGTCTCCAATGAGGAGCGCGGAAAAAAGCGTGATGAAGAGTGGCAACGTGTAATAGGCCGCCGCCGCCACCGCGATATCGAGCTTGGGCAGCGCGAGATAGTAGGCGATCCACATCACCACCAACATCAGGCTGCGCAGCATGACCCACTGCGCCGCAGGCGGCCACGCAAGCGCCTCGGGGGTGCGCCAGGCGAGATACCCCAGAAGCAGCGGCAGAACGATCAGGGACCGTATGACGAAGATTTGCCACAGGGCGAACTCTCCGCTGGTGAATTTGATCAGCGCGTCCCCCAAGGACAGCCCCAAAACGGCGATCAAAACCACCGAGATGGCCAGAGGCAGATTGTCGGGTCGGGTTCTGGACATAGTGCAAGCCGTCTGTGGTTTCACACAGCTTATGGGTCAATGAGGCGCGCGCCAATGGCGCTTGAACCTTCGATGCTGACAAGGCAAGGGTGCAGGATGGCGGAAAGGGGCCACGTGATGTTCACTGATTTCGTGCGACCGATGCAGCCCGGCGAAGAGTGGGCCGTGGACACTCTCGTCAGTACCAGCTTTCAAGGGGACGCGGAGGCCCGTCTGGTGCAGCTTTTGCGCAAGAGCGGGGACATGGCGGGCGAGATGGTTTTGCCCATGGGTGATGAGATCATCGGGTACTATGCGCTTTCGACCATGCGCGCGCCCAAGAGCTGGCTGGCGTTGGCCCCTGTTGCGATCCATCCCGATCACCAAGGCCGTGGGCACGGGCGACGCATGCTGGGACAGCTGACATCATGGGCGCAGGCGGCGGGCCGGTGGGTGGTCGTGCTGGGCGCGCCCGAGTTCTACACACGCTGCGGGTTTGATTTGGGCCGTGCGGCAAAGCTGACCTCCCCCTATCCGATCACGCACACGTTGCTGGCGGGTCCGGGCGCAGACGTGCCAGAAGCGGCTCTGACCTACCCAAAGGCTTTTGACGCCCTCTGATGCCCCTTCTTTTGCTCGCCCCTTTGACAATGATTGCCTTTGCATCGAATTCGCTGCTCAACCGGATGGCGCTTGCGGGCGGGCATATCGGTGCAGCAGAGTTCGGGACCATACGGTTGGTCGCAGGTGCGGTGATGCTGGCGGGGCTCTGCGTGGTCTTGCGCGGCGGGGTGAACCTACGGGGCCCGGCGCGGGTGACGGGGGTCCTGTCGCTGCTTTTGTACATGTATGCCTTTTCGACGGCCTATGACGCGCTGGATGCGGGGCTTGGGGCGCTGATCCTCTTTGGCGTGGTGCAGATCACAATGTTTGCCGGTGGGCTTTGGAACAGGGATGTGATGCCGCCGAGGCGTTGGATCGGCGCGGGGCTGGCGATGGCGGGGCTTGGCTGGCTGCTCTGGCCCGGAGAGACCGGCGCGCAGGTCAGCCTTTTGCATGGTGGCCTGATGGCGGTGGCGGGTTTTGGCTGGGGGCTTTATTCGCTGGCCGGGCGGCTGTCGAAAGACGCGCTGCAGG
>JBCBWJ010000366.1:0-3323 GCA_039817165.1 Pseudomonadota bacterium
CGTCATTCGTCCGAACTTGGCTAGCGCGTCATTCCCTTTGCGGCTGGGTTTGTCTGAACGATTGGCTGTGCTGGCGTCATAGCAGCTTGCCCCATTTCAAGGGCTGCAATCAGCGTTGACAGCTCCTCTGTCGACAAACGAAGGTTTGTTCGGCAGTCGTCATCGCACACAACGAGGTCACATCTGGCAAATTTTTCAATTCTTTTAGCGTGTATCCACTCCGACAATACAACTGAGGCGAAACGTTCGTTGCGAGACGGCTCATGCCCTAACACTGCGAATATCGCCGTTTCACACAACGCCCAATTACGGAAGGCACGTGTTTTCTCATAACAATCGTCTATCTGTTGCCGCCGGCGAGAAGGCACCGACCAGTCCTTTAGAAGTTCGCTCAAAAAAACGTTTGGGAAATCCGTATCAAGGGCCCGGGCGGCCCACACGCAATCACCGATGTCCTCATAACTCTGGCCTAGTTCCTCCGTAAATCTCGAAAGTTGCGGAAAGGCTTCGTCGAGGGCATCAAAAGATACGTGGTCATCTGGCGGAGCCAAATCTTCATCCGCACAATAGGCTTCAAGCGTTTGCGAGAATTCTGCGCCGGCCATGATCTTTGCACTGAGTTCAGTTCGGACGGTCCAACCCGCATCCGCGCGTTCGACAAAACCGGCGACAGCCATGCGCTGGACCTCTGGATCGGATGGCTTCAGCAAGCGCCCCGGTGTGATTTCCAAACAGATTTCGACATCAGCACCAAGCTCCACTCCGACACTACCAGTCACGTCCAGAGATGGGCCCAAATAGTCACGGTCTTCCTGCCCTCTTATCTCGATGTCAAAGACATCGCTCTCCATCGCGTCGGACACGCTCACGACAAAGCAGCCGGCGTCGCCACTTTTTACAGCGATGTTTTCGTTCAAAAGAACACCAACTGTCCCGTCGCTTTCAAATTCGAAGCCTGCCCCGGATGGGCCACGGACCGCCAGTTTATCACCGACTTCAACTTCAAGTGGTCGCTGTCCGTTTTCATCTTCGAACGTCAGTGTGGTTGATAGAGCTAAGACAGTCTGTTGGGCGTAGCCGGGCAACGAAAAAGCAAGAACCAGGACCGGCAGAATGACTGCGGCCAAAGGTGGGCGAATGGTGCGTGCAGACATGAAATTTGCCTCCGAAATGACGTTAAATAGGAAAATGCCCCACCAACCTGCACGCTTACGTCAGGTAAATCTAGGTTTGATTGAGTCTCGTAATGCGCTTTATCCCTGCCTCGCCTATTGGCGTGTCTCCGCGCTCTAAACTTGTCGATGCGCGTCCCATGCGCTTTGGATCATGGTCGCCCTGGGCCCTGTAGGGTAGATTCCTGTAGGGGTAGGATCATCTCATGAGGATTTTTGGTTTTCATCTGAATGATGAGACTACCCCGCCTGCGCATCTGAGCATATCGCAATGCAAAGACGTATAAAGTCCGTGTAAGTGATGGTTCCAGAACTTCCGCAATGTTCGCTTCGGGCTGCCCGCAGTCATTGGAGCGTCGCGCAGCTAAGATCGGCAGTGAGCCCAACCCGTGAATTCGGAGTTTGTGCTGCGTGCGCGCGCAGCACGAAAATCGCTGCATCTGTTTGGTTTATGACGCTGCATGGCGGAGATAAAACCTGCCAATGGTGCAAGGAGCAGCGAAGAGCTAGGATTCATTGATCAAGTAGCGGACCAATGCCGTCGGGTTAACGTATGGTGTTATTGTGGCGGTCGCTTTCCTGGGGCATCCGCGGTCCAACAACATCGGCCTCACCATATCCAGCCTTGAATGAGAATGACCATGCCCCAGTCTGTGGGTCGTGATGTCTCCGTCAAAGAAGTATCGACTTGCGTTGTGAACGCGATACCAAGTGCCTTTGGTCGAAAAAGATGCATCGAGTGCACTTTGTTGAACCCGCGTCCGTACCAGTTGCACAAAACCAGGGTTGTCTTGAACTGGCAAAAAGGGAGGTTAGTGACCCGTTTGCGACGTGGCGAGACGTGTTAAGCCAAGTCTGTAAAATGATCAGCACTGGAATGACATGTGCTTTCGTAGCCCACGGACGTCGTGCAGGTGCAGATAGCCGGAGTCTTTCGAAATCAGGCCGCTTTTTGTCAGCGCGCTCATCTCGCGCGACACCGCTTCACGATGCGTGCTGATGCGCGCCGCAAGGTCAAAGTGTGTTGGAGCGGGGCTGATGACAAATGCGCCATCTTCAGCGTCACCCACACCGGCCAGCCGCAGAAGTTCCTGGATCAACCGTTCGCGAGCCAACATAGTGCTGAATTCGAAGATCCGCTGGGTCAAGCTTCTGGTTTGCTGGGAAAAATACCGCAGCAAGGCCCATCGGAAACTCTTGCTGCTTTCGACCGTTTCTTCGAACTGTGCGGACGTCAGAACCCCGACCTGCAGATCCGTTACGGCGACGACACTGGCAGATCGTGGGGCTCCATCGATTGCAGCCATCTCTCCGAACATATCTCCCGCATGAATATCGCGATAGGTAACGATCTTGCCGTCGTCGGAGAATATGGTTGCCCGCGCGAGCCCGTCCAAAGTGACGAACACTACGGTGTCTTCGTCTTGCTGGGTGAGTACCACCTCGTCCCGACGGCAACGCCGCATGGTCAATTTGCTAATCAGCAAGGCGCGGTCTGTGGGCGTAAGGGTGTCGAGAAACCGGGGACTCTCAAGCGGCCGACTCAGCATCGCGCCCGGGGTGAGGCCTTCAACATCGGTCATCCGGTTTCGTCCTTTCGTGTCACGCTGCTAGGGCACTGACGTGCGGTGAAAGCGTACATGATCACCCAAATGGTCCAACCCCAGATATGACAAGCAACGGCATTCGCGAGCTATGATTGCCCTTTCAACGTAAATTTCAGACCTGGTGAAATGCGAGTTTTGTGCCCTTTGCCACAGATCGCAGGGGCGAAGCTGGTTAGCGTGGGCCATCGAAAGGAGGTCAAAATGTCCCGACACGTGTCAAGCTCCCCCGTGCCGCACTCCCGAACTTGGGTAAGCATGATCAACTGGTTATTGCGCGTCTTCCAGCAAGGCTCCGCCATGCAGCGTGGAGTGGAGCAGTATAAGTAGAAAATGGGCGCCTGCATCTCGGATGGCTGCGCGCTCAATAAACCACGACCAAGAACCCAGAATTTCCCTTGCATGGAGACGATTTGCAGTATTCAATTCCAAAGTCACAGATGCCGAAATTTCTAATGCAGATAGTTGAGACCAATAGAAATATACGTACTGGTGAGCTCGCACAGGTCTGCGCTTGCCAAAGAAGTATGGTCTTTTGGTTCCCCGG
>JBCBWJ010000367.1:0-3301 GCA_039817165.1 Pseudomonadota bacterium
CTCGTCGGACCGATGTTTCCGCCTGCAGAAAATCCGCGCCCAAAGATACCCACGCGCATGGGGCTCAGCGTACAAAGTGAACTGATTTGCGGCCTTCGGCAGGATTTGCGCTACACTCTCACCCGGAAATAAGGAGGAGGCACACATGCTAAGACGGATATTGGTGCCCGTGCGCGGCGACGGAATGAGCGAGGTGCTCTTTGCCCACGCCGCCAAGTTGGCCCAGCTGCACAACGGTCACATCGTCGTGGCCCACAGCCGGACCGCGGCAGAAGACCTGCGCCCCTACGGTCGCACCATGACCGGTTTTGCCCGCCAGACCATGCTCGATCAGGCCACGGAACTGGCCGATCAGGAAGAGCTCGCTCTGCGCCAGGATCTCCATCGTCAGGCCGAAGCGCTGAACCTGCTGGAAACCGAC
Organism: Pseudomonadota bacterium; assembly: GCA_039817165.1. Classification (GTDB taxonomy): domain Bacteria; phylum Pseudomonadota; class Alphaproteobacteria; order Rhodobacterales; family Rhodobacteraceae; genus Roseovarius. The sequence continues at coordinate 422 of JBCBWJ010000367.1, forward strand.
ACCCCCGATGGCACCGGCGCCACAGTCAGCTTTGTTGAAGAATTCGGGCGCATGGCGGACGTGATCAAACACAACGGACGGCTTGCTGACCTGGTCGTGGTGGCCAAGCCCAACCGGGATCGAAATCTCGGCGTGAACGCTCTGAAATCCGCGCTCTTCGAGACCGGGCGCCCGGTGCTCATGTGCCCCAAGGATCACGGCCCGGTTGACGGGCTCGGCACGCGCGTGGCCATCGCCTGGAACGGCTCGCTGGAGGCCGCGCGCACCGTGGGCCTGACTTTGCCCATCGTCGAAGCCGCCCAACAGGTGACGCTGCTTTCGGGCGGCAAGGAACAGGTGCACGGCGCCACCACAGAAGAGCTCGTAGCCTACTACGCGCTGCGCGGCATCACCGCCAATGTGCACAGGTTCGAGATGCAAAAACCCCATGAGGCGCTGTTGGCCAAGACAATAGAGGTCGGCGCAGACATGCTGATCATGGGCGCGTATGGCCAAGGGCACGGCCGCGAAGCCCTCTTCGGCGGAAACACGCAAGCCATTGTAGATAAAGCAGAAATTCCAGTTTTGATGGGACACTAAGGTATACATTCAATAAAAATCGGCTTCGCAACAATATTTCGCTTGAAAAGCCCCTCCTGAAAGATAGTTACCCGTCCATCGCCGTGGCTCACCTACAGCGCCACGAAGAAATTTTGACGGAGGAACACCATGTCGATCACCAAACGCAGCCTTCTGGGCCTCACCGCAGCCGCTCTTATGGCCACCAGCCCGATCGCGGCGCTGGCCGACGGGTGGAAACCCCGCAAGCCCATCGATTTCGTGATCATGGCCGGTGCCGGCGGTGGCGCAGACCAGATCGCCCGCTTCATCCAATCGGTGGCCGAAAAAGCGGATATGACCCCGCGCCCGCTCGTGCCCAACAACAAGGGCGGCGGCTCCGGTGCTGAGGCGCTGATCCATGTGTCCAACGCCTCTGACGCCGATCACACGATCCTCGTGACGCTGAACTCGTTTTTCACCACCCCCATCCGTCAGGACAATCTGGGCATCGACATCCAGAGCTTCACGCCCGTGGCGATGATGGGCGTCGACCCGTTCGTGCTCTGGGTCCACAAGGACAGTGGCATCACCACGTTTGAGGAATACGTGGCCAAGGTCAAAGAGATGGACGGCGAGTTTGTGATGGGCGGCACCGGTGCGGGCCAGGAGGACAGCATCGTCATCGCCTACATGTCAGGTGCCTACGGTCTCGATATCAAATACATCCCCTATGATGGCGGCGGGGCTGTGGCCAAGGATCTCGCGGGCAAGCAGATCATGGCGACCGTAAACAACCCGGCCGAGGCCAAAGGCTTCTATGAGGCGGGCGATTTCGTCCCCCTCGTGGCCTTCTCGGATGAGCGTCTGCCGGCCTACCCGGACGTGCCGACGATGATCGAAAAAGGCAATGACTTCTCCTACTACAACCAGCGCGCTGTTGTCGGTGCGCCGGGTATGTCGGACGAGGCCGCCGCCTACTACCAGGAACTCTTCACCGAGATCTACAACACCGAGGAATGGCAGGGATACCTGACCTCCGAGAGCCTTTCGCCGCTGTGGATGGATGCCGGTGAACAGAAAGACTACTGGCAGGTTCAGGTCGAAAACCACAAGAAACTGCTGGCCGATCTGGGAAGCTAAACGCTTCGCACTATCCTTACCACCCGTGGGCAGGCCGAACTGGCCTGTCCACATCCTTGAAGACCAAAAGACATGTGAGGGCAAAATGCGACTTGGTGAGATCGTCACCGCCGGTGTCCTCGCGCTCGTTTCCATATACTTCATGTGGAAAAGCTCCGAACTCCCCGTTGGATACATCTCAGGCACCGGCCCAGGCGGTGGCGCATGGCCGTTCTGGCTGTCCTTCATCATGCTGCTGAGCTGCGCGATGATCGCGTTCAACTGGTGGCGCGGAACAAGCCCTGCCTCGCAATCCGATGAGCCGATGCTCGATGCCTATGGCTGGCGCATGCTCGCACTCGTGGGCGGTGGCATCATCGGCTTCGTCGCTCTGGTGGGCGTCATTTCCATGTATGGCGCAATCGCGGTCTTCTTGCTCTACTACACCCGCGCGTTGGGGCGGCATTCCTGGGCGCTTGTCCTGCCGCTGACACTCATCACCCCCATCGCACTGTTCTTTTTCTTCGAAGGGGCCATGCGGATCACAATGCCCACGGGCATGCCCTTCATGGACCCGATTTTCGACATCGGCTACGAGATTATCTATTGATGCGCCCTCAGGTTTTTTCTTCGATACTTGCATCGGCAAAATCCCAGCGGCGCCGTGGGCGCAGCCCGGTTTTGATGATCCCTCACACACTGGAAACGCTCTAAAATGGAAGTGCTCGCCCTCCTTGGCAGCGGCATGCTGCTGGCCCTAGAGCCGCTCAACCTCGCACTGATCCTGATCGGTGTCTCGGTCGGCCTCTTTATCGGTGCGATGCCCGGTCTGGGGTCGGTGAATGGCGTGGCGATCCTGCTGCCGGTCACATTCCTCGTCCCTCCCAGCGGCGCGATCATCTTCCTCGCCGCGATTTACTATGGCGCGATGTATGGCGGTGCGGTGTCCTCGGTGACGCTGGGCATTCCCGGCGCGTCCACGGCGGTCGCCACAACCTTTGACGGCAGGCCGCTCGCCCGACAAGGCCGCGCCAGCCTCGCCCTCGTCACGGCCGCCCTTGCGTCTTTCGTGGGCGGCACCGTCGCCAACCTGCTCTTCACGGGCTTTGCGCCGCTCCTGGCCAATGTGGCGCTGTCCTTTGGCCCGCCCGAGGTCTTCGCGCTGATGCTCTTGGCGTTTGCCACCTTTGTGGGCCTCGGCGGCGATGACATCCCCAAAAC
>JBCBWJ010000368.1:0-3262 GCA_039817165.1 Pseudomonadota bacterium
GAGCGGAAATGGGAATAGAGCACCATCGCCAAAAGGATGTCGCCCATGGTGCGCTCTGTCTTGTTTTTCTGGTGCATCAGTTCGTGGGAGTAGTTGATGCCCACCGTGCCGGTGATCACGCCGACCCCGAAAAACAGCAGAATGGTCTCGAGCGGGCCAAGATGGGCGTCACCCGGCCCGGTGACGTACCAGATCATGCCGAAGAGGACGACACCCTGAACCGGCGCCCAGATCAGGGTGATGAGCTTGTACCAATTGAGCTGATCCTCGGACGTGTCGAGATCGGCATTGTCGGTTTGCAGCCCCAGCAGCGCGTCGAGCAGGGAAAAGAGATACCAGGTGCAGAGCGGCAACAGGATCACGGCCCAACCGCCCGTCACGGCGCTGAACCACGCCACGGGCACAAGCAAGAGCGACATCCAGAACGGAAGCGCGTTTTGAAGGCGGGCCACTTGGTTGGCGGGGATCACGGACATACGAGGTCTCACACTGGCTAGGGGACTTGGGTACTACGCGTTTGTGGCATTTTCAAAGCGATGGCGGGCTATGTCAAAGACCTTTCGCATGGCCGTGGGCAGGGTCGACGGGCGAAAGTGCTCTTGCGCCACGAACTGACCGCGTTTGGGTGCAGCCTGCATCGGGACCACCGCCACCTCGACCCGCAAGCGCAGGTGGAAATGGGTGAAGGTGTGACGGGCCTCTTCGCCCAGGGTCTGCCATTGCGCATCAAGCGGGGCGGCAGGGTCTGGCGCGTCGTTCCAATCGCTTCCGGGCCAGCCAAGCATGCCGCCCAGAAGCCCCTTTTCAGGCCGCTGTTCCAAGAGCCAGGCCCCGTCGGCGCGGCGGGCCACGTAGGCAATGCCAAGGCGCGTGGGCTTGGGCTTTTTCGGGGTTTTGCGGGGCAATTCGGCCTGAATGCCTTCGGCGCGGGCGGCGCAAGGCCCCTGCCATGGGCAAATGCCGCAAGCAGGGGATTTGGGCGTGCAAATCGTGGCGCCGAGATCCATCACCGCTTGGGCGTAATCACCGGGCCGGTCCGTGGGCGTCAGCGCGCGCGCGGCGGTGATCAGGTCCGGCTTGGCGGCGGGCAACGGCGTGCGGATGTCAAAGATGCGCGACATCACGCGTTCCACATTGCCGTCGACAACCACCTCGGGCCGATCAAAGGCGATGGCAGAGATCGCCGCGCCGGTATACGGCCCGATGCCCGGCAGCGTTTGCAGCGCCTCAGACGTGTCGGGGAACACGCCATCCATCTCAAAGGCCACGACGCGGGCACATTTGAGAAGGTTACGCGCGCGCGCATAATAGCCGAGCCCGGCCCATTCGCCCATCACATGCGCATCCTCGGCCCGCGCCAGATCGGTGACCGTGGGCCAGATCGTGGTGAAACGCTCAAAGTAGGATTTGACAGCCGCCACCGTGGTTTGTTGCAGCATGATCTCGGACAACCAGACACGGTAAGGATCAGGGCGGACGCCATCAGCCACGCGTGCGGGCGCCACCCGCCACGGCAGGTCGCGGGCATGACGATCATACCAGTCCAGCAAATCTTGCGTTTTGATGTCACGCATCTGTTATCGCTGCTCCGTTCCGTGAAGGGCTGTTATTCATGTGTCCTTATATTAAGTTAGGACAAACAACCCGGGAGATCAGCCATGCCAGTGCGACCAAGCACGACAAATGGCTTCAAACGCGGCGGCACGTTGCTGACGAGCCGCATTCGCAAGGCGACCGAGACGCGCGGTTTCGCCGTGAGCCGTGTTTTGACCCACTGGGTGGAGATCGTGGGCGAGGATTTGGCGTCCATCGCGCGGCCGGTCGAGGTGAGCTATGGTCGGCAGGGATTGGGCGCGACGCTGACCGTGCTGACCACGGGCGCGCAGGCCCCGATGCTAGAGATGCAGAAAGAGACGCTCCGTGAAAAGGTAAACGCCGCCTATGGGTATAACGCGATTTCGCGCATTCGCCTGACGCAGACGGCCGCCACAGGATTTGCGGAAGGGCAGGCCGTGTTTGCGCCCAAAAAGCCGCGTGCTGACGCCCCGGTGGATGATCTGACGCGCAAGCAGGCGAGCCTGATGGCAGAAGACGTGAATGACGAAGGATTGCGCGACGCGCTTGAGTCGCTGGCGCAGAATTTCTTGAAGACAAAAAATTGAGACACGCAAGGATGACACAGATGAACAGACGCCAAACCCTGACCCTTATGGGGTCCACCCTGTTGATGAGTTCGGGGGTCACGACCGTGGCCGCACTGGCCCAGGAAAGCGATGCGGTGGACACCTCTGCGGTGGTCGAAATGGCGATGGGGGATGAAAATGCCCCGGTGACGATGGTCGAATATGCCTCGTTCACGTGCCCGCACTGCGCGAGTTTCCACCAAAACCAGTTCAAAGACCTGAAGGCGGAGTTCATCGACACCGGCAAGGTTCGGTTTATCTATCGCGACGTGTATTTCGACAAGTTCGGGCTTTGGGCTTCGATGGTGGCGCGCTGCGGCGGGTCCGAGCGGTTTTTTGGCATCACCGACATGATCTATGACGAACAGCGCGACTGGATCGGGGACGGCACGGATGCGGGTGTGGCCGAGAGGCTGCGCAAGATCGGCAAGGTGGCCGGGCTCACGCAGGATGAGCTCGACGCGTGTCTGTCAGATCGCGATCACGCCCAGGCCCTTGTCGCCTCGTATCAGGAAAACAGCGAGGCGGATGATGTCAGTTCTACCCCCACGCTGATCATCAATGGCCGCAAATACCAGAACATGGCCTATCCCGAGCTCAAAGACATCATCGAAGGCAAGCTCAACTGAGCCCTTTTTCCAGGAGCGCCTGATCAAGGGCGCTCCAATCCTCCAGTTCGAGGCGCACCGGCAGGGTGATCACCTTTTGCCGGAAATCACGCGCCAGGCGCACCGCGTCTTTTTCGGTTGTGACGAGTTGTGCGCCCAGAAGTTTGGCCTCGGTTTCCAGGCGGGTAATCAACGCGGATGTGAGGGGTTGATGATCCTCCAAAGGTTCGGCACGGGCCAGATCGACACCGAGCGCGCGCAACGTGGCAAAGAATTTCTCAGGTCGCCCGATCCCGGCAAAGGCCAACGCGCGGGTGCCGTGCCAGTCCATCCCCGTTTGCAAGGGTTCAAAGCGCGCGCGGATATGGGGCAGATTGCCCAAGGCCGCGCCCCATGTTTTGGCGAAACCCGTTTGCGCTGCGGTCTCGCCAATGGACACGACCAGATCGGCGCGTTTGAGGCCGGTTCCCA
>JBCBWJ010000369.1:0-3215 GCA_039817165.1 Pseudomonadota bacterium
CCTTAAGGGCAAAAATTTGGCACTTACCGTTGCGATTTACGCAATAACCTGGGCCGATCCGCCACACCTGACAATGGAACGCACCACCCTGCAGGTCATGCGGCATTGCTGGCACTCGCCTCCCACACTAACGTGCCCGCATGAAAATGGTGACGCCAGAGAATATGCACAACTTGATCGCGTGTCCGAAATGCGACGCGGTCTACGAGGTTGGCTATGTGGACAAAGGCGATCGCGCGCGCTGTGATCGCTGTCACCACCCTTTGATTTCGCGGCGGCGGGATGCGGGCTTGCTGATCATCGCCATGTCGAGTGCGGCGTTCATCCTTGTTGTGGCCGCACTTTTCTTGCCCTTCATCAAGATCCAGCGTCTGGGCTTTGAAAATGAGGCCACGATCCTCGATGCCGCACTGGCGTTTTCTGATGGACCGATGCTGATCTTGTCACTCGCGGTGGTGGGTCTGATCGTTGGCTTGCCAGCGACGCGGCTGGCGCTGACGGTTTACACGCTCACACCCATCGTTTTTGACCGAAAACCCTGGCCCGGTGCACGGCGGGCCTTTTGGCTGAGCGAGAACCTCAAACCTTGGTCCATGGTCGAAATTTTCGTGATCGGCACCGCGGTGGCCTTGGTCAAACTGACAGATCTGGCGCGGGTGGAACTTGGCCCGGCTTTCTGGATGTTTGTGGTCCTGGTGATCCTTGTCATCGTAAAGGACACGTTCACCTGTCGCTGGTCGGTGTGGCGAGCGCTTGAACAATGACAAAAACGGCCAAGGATTTGGGGCTCGTTGGCTGCCGCACGTGTGAAAAGGTCTGGCCCATCGGAACCAAGCGCTGTGGCCGATGTGGTGCAAGACTTGTGTCCCGCGACCACAGGAGCCTGCAGCGAGTATGGGCTTGGTGGATCGCCGGAATCTTGGCCTACATACCTGCCAATGTTTATCCGATGCTGATCACCACCACGCTTTTTCGCAACCAAGAAGACACTATTATCGCAGGTGCGATTGAACTGGCCTCTTATGGGGCATGGGGTGTGGCGATCATCATTCTCGTGGCATCTGTCCTTATTCCATTGGGAAAGTTTTTCGCTATTGCCTATCTCGCGCTGTCGATAAGACACCGCACGACATTGTCTCCGTTTCAGCGCCACATCCTTTTCGAAGTGGTGGAGTTTATCGGACGCTGGTCGATGATTGACGTGTTTGTCGTAGCCATTTTGTCTTCACTGGTGCAGCTGAGCGTTGTGGCCTCCATCAACCCGGGCATCGCCGCAATGGCCTTCGCCATGTCCGTGATCTTCACCATGCTGTCGGCGCAGAGTTTTGACAGTCGTATGATCTGGGATAAGATCGAAGAAGATGAGGCCAGAGAAGCCACATGAACGACGATGAGATCCCAAAAATCCACACCAAGCGCGCGGGCGAGCACAAATTTCGCATCGCATCTGCGGTGTGGTTGGTGCCAATTGCAGCACTTATCGTCTCAATCAGTGTGGGTGTGACCGCCTATCGCGACCGCGGACCTGTCATTCAGATCGTATTCGAGGATGCCTCAGGTATTCTGCCAAAGGAAACCGAAGTGCGGTTTCGCGATGTCTCTGTTGGCGTGGTGGAAAATGTATCGTTCAATGATGATCTCACACGCGTTTTGGTGGATGTGCGGCTTGACAAGGACGTCGCTCCTTTTGTGGATCAGGATGCAAGTTTCTGGATCGTTCGCCCGGAGATTTCCACGAGCGGGATCACCGGCCTCTATACTGTATTTTCCGGCATCTACATCGAAGGCACTTGGGATAATGACCCTTCTGAAACCGTAAGTGTCATACCCGGTTTGAAAAACGCCCCATTGGAAACGGCGAACCGGCAAGGCACCGTGTTTGAGTTGCGCACCTTCCGCGAGGGCGGGCTCTCTGATAACTCTCCCATTCTTTTCAAGGGCATCGAGGTGGGACGTGTGGGACCTGCGCAAATCTCAGGCAACGGACGTTGGATCTATTCGCAAGCCATTATCTATGAGCCGCACGACCAGCTTGTGTTCACCACCACGCGGTTTTGGGACACGTCGGGGTTTACGTTCTCGCTCGGCACTGGCGGGGCCGAGCTTGATTTCGGCTCTTTGTCCTCGCTGATCGCAGGCGGTGTCACGTTCGACACACTGGTCTCAGGCGGAGAGCCACTGCGCGATGGCATGGTTTTTGATGTCTTTGAAAGTCAGGCTTCCGCCCGAGAGGCGATTTTTGCCGACAACGATGGCGGCACGCTGACCCTGTCGATGATCTTTGAGGACAACGCCAGCGGCCTGACCCGAGATGCGGCGGTCGAATGGCGCGGCGTCCGCATTGGCGAAGTTCTGAGCGTGAACGGCTTGGTCGACGAAGCCCGTTTCGGCGATGGCCGTGTGCGGCTCTTGGCGACCGTAGAATTGAAGCCATCGCGCCTTGGCATGGTGGACGGGGAGGATGCGCTGACGTTCCTGTCCAACCGCGTGGACGAAGGTCTGCGCGCGCGCCTTATCAACGCTTCTATCCTGACGGGCGGCTTGAAAATCGAACTGCTCGAGGTCGAAGACGCAAATGATGGGGCCGTGCTGGCGAATGTAGGTCCCTTCCCCATTTTCCCTGTCACCGACAGTGATCTGCCAGACATCAGCGGCACAGCCGAAGGGCTGATCACCCGGGTCAACAACCTGCCTGTGGAAGAGCTTCTGGATAGCGCGATTGCCTTTCTCGACAGCGCCACGGCCTTTGTCACCAATGATGATCTGCAACAGACACCCGGCGAAATTCGCGGGCTCTTGTCGGACGCGCGTGGTGTCATCGGTTCTGATGAGGTACAGGCCCTGCCCGGAGAGTTGCGTGTCCTGGTGGCCAATCTGCAAAGCGCGAGCGGGGATCTCAGCGCGCTTCTCAAAGAACTGCGCGATGCCAAGGCCGTGGAGCGCCTGATGGCCGCCGTGGACACAGCCGGGTCCGCCGCCGCAAGTTTTGACACCGCGTTGCAAGGCGTGCCCGCGCTCACCGAACGGGTGACGGAGCTGGCGGGCAAGGCCAACGCTTTGCCGCTCGAAGACATGATTGCGCAGGCCACTGGACTGGCATCCGAGGCGCGCGGATTTGTGGGATCAGACGCCATGCAAGCGGTGCCGGGATCGATCACCAAAGCCCTCGATGAACTGGCCACAATTCTCACCGGCATGTCCGAGGCCAAAACGGT
>JBCBWJ010000036.1:0-12495 GCA_039817165.1 Pseudomonadota bacterium
CTCTTCGTCCCAGATCTCAGGTCGCTCGGAAAAAGCAGGCAGTATCATATAGCGATGGCCGCCATCGCCGGGGTCGTCCACTTTGAGCAAAGAGGCGCAACCGCCATCCTCCAACCACACAAGCGCCGGTAAGGGGAGCTTTGCGATGTCACTAAGTGGCGCCGATTTTATCTTCGCAATCAGATCCAGTTTTTTCGCTATCCGCACCAGGTCAGCGAAATCCTAAGATGTATCGCCTTTGCCGCGGTCATGGTGGATTTGCTCTGGATCGGCCTGAACACCCAAGAATTGAACCAGAATTACGAAAGAGACAAGCGCTTGATCGCTCGAATGAGCGGGCGTTTCACTACCAAAAAATGACATAAAGAACCGAAATTGACCCCAATCACGTCGCGAAGACTGACTTCATATCCGAGATTCATTTCACCGTTTACATTCAAGCGCAACCGCAAAAATCTCAGTCTCACATAGAAGCTCTCACTCCCAAAGGAGCTTCAGATCAAATGCGCACTCGTCGCTCATTACGGCGGCTTTTGGGTACTAGCGATCAACCGAACTCCGTCCACTTCTGGGCCGATTGCGGAACGTCTGCTTTCATTGATTCCACGAGCCAAAGCCGACTTTATCAATTGACCCGTGTCCCGACGCAAAATGCTACCGTGTAGCGCGCAAGTTCACGAGACATTGCTCATATTTCGAGCCCGCTCAATCGTCTGCTCCAACGTTGCTCAGACATTGGCGACAACCGTTAGCATAAACCGCTTCACCCCTGCCAAACGCAGTGGGCATTGTGAATAGAGCCTTCGCCCGCAAGGATCGAGATCTTATCTCAAAATGCAAAAGCGCTTAAAACTTCAATCTACCGCAAACGTTACGGTGACGGTGTCGCTATACGCGCCTGCCGCTGCATTCGCGTTTCCATCCACCTGAATGTTTAGTGGAACTGGCTGATAAAGCGTAAGCGTATCATTGATTTCGACACTTGCCGCCGGATTCTCGAGTTCGATCTCCCTGTTTCCCAGAAAGAGCCGATAAGGTATTCCAGGTGCTCCGGCAAAATGAGCAAGCACTCCCTTATTCAAAGAGCTCACACTCGCTTTGATCTGGGCGTTGCTACGCACTTCGAAGAAAACTGTCCGATCGACCGAGCGGCCCAGATTGCCCAGATCAATATCCATCGTCCTCGCTCCCGGTCCCGCCTCGGCAAGCTCGACACTCAAGACGGATGGAACCGGCACGAAGACATTGATGCTCACTTCATCGAGAAGGTCGGGCCCGTTCATGTCATTGCGGAATACACGCAGTATTGGCTGTCCCGAATAGGCACCGCCACCAACGGCCTGGCCAGGCGGTATGGCAAGGTAGAGAATGGCCGCTTGCGATTGGACGCCTGCGCCAAACTGGCCCGATATCCGGCTGAACTGGTCACCCAGAAAATCGTCAGAGAAAATCGAGGGACCGGACGGCTCGCGGCGAAGGTCGTAGGCCAGACGTCCGCCCGGCCCGTCCAGAGAAGGCCGGATCGGGTCGTTGATTGTGGCTGCCGTCAAAAAGAACTCGCATGGTGGTCCGACATGACGGATTTCGACCATGACGACTTCGAAATACTCTGCCGGCTCAAACACTTCGTAGCCGCGGCCATAAAGGCCACGCCAGTCTATTGCGCTGTCTGCAGTGATTTCCAGATCGCAGTCCTCAGGTTCGACAAAATCTTGGGCTCTGCCCGTTGAAGGGAGTAATGCCGCAAGGGCAAGAGCAGAGGCGATAATCAGGGAGGTGGTGGTGCGCATCATTTTTCTCCATCAGTTGGCGGGGCGGACTTTTCGGCAAGCGGCGCGTTAAGTTGGATGGGAGTGTCAACGCGATAAAGCCCAACGGTGCCTTCCGGTACGGCGATGATTGCCGATACGGGCCCTTCGGGGCCATCGATTGTCAGTTCGTAATTCGAATTTTCCTGTAAGCCTTCGAGCAGAAAGCGGCCGCTTGCGTTGGTGAAGAATGCGGTCGCCGTTTCGCTTCCGCCTGCGTTGACCAGCTTTGCTTTGCCCGAAACGAGCCCAGCGGGATTGCCCACACTATCAGTCAGCACACCAAGCAACGTCACATTGTTCGCGCTGCCAACCTTAAGACGGAAGCCGGACAGGAAGCCGGGTTTGATTGAGAAGACCTGATTGCCCACCGATGTTCCGACCGGCGCATCGGGAGCTACAACTTCGATCGTCCGATCAAAATACGCAGGCAGATTGGGCACCACTGCAGGGCCCAGCGCACCACTTCTCGCTGTGAAGCGCGTCTCTGTTGACCCAAAGCCTGTGCGCGGCTCGACGGCAATTTGATAGTCAGCGGCTCCGGCATCGACCTCGAAAATCGCGAAACTGTTCGTCACTGGCCGCGAGAGGGCGAAAGCGCCATCGGCCATGGCGATCGCGGTTCCCAGCGTGAACCCTGTCCGCAGATCACTTCGTCCGCCGCCCGATTGCCGACTTTGGATCAACGACCCTTCGAAGCGGTTCCCAAGATAGGTGACCTGCGCGCGTTGCCTGTCGAAGCCGTCGCGCCGTTCAAAGGCAGCGCCGTAGCCGAACGATCCTACGCCAACGGCAGGCGGGCGATTGAAGTCTATCGTCGCAGCGTTTCGTTCGCTGACATAATTGCCACTGACGGTGCCTCGACGTCCCAGCGGGATCGTAAATGATGCGCGAATGGTCGCGTCGTTGCCTTGCTGTGTCCAGCGATACTCGCCACCGATGGCAACCGTTCCCCAGGTGAAACCTTGCGAAATTGTCGCGCCGACGACGGTTGTCTCGCCAAATCCGCGCAAGTCTTCGTAACTTGCGAAAACCTGCGCGCGGGTTCGCCTGCCGATGACTTGCCCCGCGCGGACATTTGCCGTGAGCTTCGTAAGATTGCCCCCGAAAATCTGGTTCAACGTCCGATAGTCGCTGCCGGTCAGGGTGACCTGTGCATCGATGGCTCCTCCGCGCTCCACATCGGAATCGCGCCAGGCATATCGCGCGGAAAACCGTCCGCTATCGAGCGACGGATCATTGGCGTTGAAGCCAGTATTGATCTGGAAAGAACCGATCGGGGATGCCCAGATGACTTCGGCGCCAACCGTGTTGAAGTCTTTGTTGCCCTCCCAGTTCACTCCGAGTGTGAGAGCCTGTGAGACGCCGATCCTTGCAAATCCCAAAACGTTGTAATCGGAGTCGTCATAAACCCTTCCGCGGTCATCATCGACGAATGGCACACCGACATTGATCGCGAAATCGAACAGTCCGGGTTCCAGAAGCTCGATGTCGTAGAAAGCGGGAAAGGCGAGGACTTCAGTTTCACCGGTCGCATATATGATTCGCAGTTCGATGTCGTTTGCCGCTGACGGGATCAAGGGAAGCTGGCGAAGGTTGAACCGGCCGGCTGGCAGATCAAACGTCCGTAGCGGAACGCCATTCAAGAGCACTTCGACCCGCGCCGGTTGCTCAAGCGCAAAGCCCTGCTCGCTTTGGGGCCTAATATTCAAATAGGGATCGATCGGAAACTCGCGGAACGCAGAAATGCCCGCTATCCGCGGAGCGATCTGGAATGGGCGACGGCCCACGCTGAGGTCGCCAGCTTCGTAACGGATCAGGCGCTCTGTATCGTCGTAGGTCAATCTGAAATCGCCACGGCTCCACTTGTTTGTACGCCGCTCATTGTATTGCAGTCGACCTTGTGCTGCGAGCCCGCCGATATTCGTTCCGAAATCGAAAACACTTGCAAGGCCGCTAAAGCCGTTGGGATCGATGTCTGAAGACTCGACGAGATCCACACCAGCGCGGGCAGAGGCAAATGCGGAAAAGTTCGCCTGCTGCGCGTATTCGATGTTCGCCTGGCGTCTCGAGCGGCGCAAGGACAGTTCGCGCCTCTGGCGAAATTCGACCGGGAAGGCGATCCGCAGAACCAGCCGAAAGCGATCAAATTCGACCGTCAAGCCGGCGCTGCGAAGCCCGTCAAAACTCACGCGGTCGCCTGTTTGCAGAGCCGAGAGGCGTTCGACCATCTCTTCTTCGGCAATCGGAACCAGAACTCTCGACACCAGCAGACTGTCAACTGATCCCGTACCATCATCGGCCGCCTCGACGAAGAATTCGCCGACATTCACCTCGTCAACGATAACGACGTAATTATCGGGCCTCAGTTTCGGCCGCTCCCTTCCAAATATCTCCCGGAAGATCGCGTCAGGGTCGGTTATGCGCCGATCGGGTGTTTGGATCGGTGCTTGATCTTCGGCGGGCAGCTCGCCTTGGGAATGCGTCGGCACATCCTCTGTTTGTGCTGGAGTACCCTCTGCGGCTTGACCCTGAACGTCTTCCGCAATCTGGGCCAAACCGGGAGCGGCCCAGATTGCGGAGGTACCGGTGAACAGGGACTTCAAGAGCCAGTTGCGATGCGCGCGAGACATCCTTCATGCCGTCAGCGCAAACGGACATAGCTGCTGGAAAGGCTTGCTGTGACGGGACCCGGAGTAACGCCTTCCGGGGCCGGGACCTGTATGACCCGGGTGTTGCCCGGCAGGATGTTCAATCCCATCAGCGGTTGAATTTCCTCGCCTGAAAGGGTGACGGTCTGCCCCGAGGCCATTGCGATATCGAGCGTTGGAGCGTCAAGAATTGCCCGCATCGTCCCGATTGATGCAATTTCGAGCTCTATCTGCGTCGTCCCATCTGCTCCGGTGACGGCTGTCGCAGATTGCAATACCGCTTTCGGCTCTACTCCCGCCGGCATAATATACAATGCAGCCTCATAACGGTAGTTGACTGACAAGTCGGCGCGTCGCCCGTCAACTTCCGGCACATCGAACTTGATTGGAAGCTGCGCGGTAACGATGCGATAAGCGAGCTCGCGCGTCGGCGCACTGTCGCCCACCCACTGGACCTTGAAATTCTGGCTTTGCCCCGGGGGTATCACCATTTGCGGGGGGAAGATGATGAGGTCCTCTTCATCGAGGGTCAAATCGTCCGAACCGTCGGGCCGCTGTTCCCGTTTGAAGGCCTTCACTTCAATCGCAATCGGCACCTGGTGGGTGTTTATAATTGTCATCGTCTGGCTTGATCCAGCGCCAGCGGGCGTAAGCTGAATTACGATAGGCTGCAGGTCATAAGCGTAAGCCGTTGCCGACGTTAGACCGAGCACGAGTGTGACGAGCAGCACAATGCTGCGAAACAGGTCTTTCATCAGCCCCCCTGATATTGCACCTTGTCGAAATGGACCGGGAGACGGCGCTCCCGATCCAAATTTATACCACAAGTCTTCTGATAGACTTAGAAGTTTGCAGCGAGCGTGATGGTCAGTTCATCCTGGTAAGTACCAGCGACTGCGAATTCGGAGAGGCTGTCGAATTGCAGATCAAGGTCACCCGAGCGGGTGCCGCCATTGGTCAGGATGTTTGACCAGTCATTGTCGGTGACGATCACGACCGGCGCTGCCTGCATGTCAGCAGAGTTGGTCGTGGTCACGCCAAATGGCAGACCAAGGAAGCTCGATTCGATATCGTAGTCGATGTTGACCGCGCCGCCGCTTTCCTGGTGCTCCATGCCGCCATTGAGCGATTGCAGCGTCACTGTGTAAGGCGAGTTGCACGAATACACGATGGTCAGGGCACCCTGGTCTCCGGTGTCGAGCATGTCGACGGCGAATGAACCATTGCCTTCGGGTACGAGTTCGCAGTTGCTGTCAACCGATCCGGAAAGAGCCAGAGTGAACGACTCAGAATCCTGGGCGGCAGCCGGGGTGGCAACAACAAGCGCGGGAATTGCTGCAGCGGCGAAATATTTGAGGCTTTTGTGCATGATACATTCCTTTTCATGAACACGGCAACCGGAAGAGAAAAGGCCATCTCGTCCCCCCTTGCCGTGCTGGGAATAGTAAATATTTCGTTGAGGGATACCATTCGCACAAACCGGTGTCTGAATCTGGCTAAGCATATATCAGTATGCTGCGGGTTAGGTCGCTAGCTTACGCCCCCGATTCGCTACGTGTTTATGACACGCGATCAGAACCTTATATTTTTGTTCTGGATTCTAGTGTTTTAATTCGAATCGCTTGAGGCATGTAGGAGGATCAGCTACATTCTCAGCACATCAAAAAAATGCGGGTTGTGTTGGTAGAGACTGCCTTTGCCGAACTTTTGTTCGGCAATTTGGGCATGGGGGAAGGCACAATGGTTTCTCGTAACTTTCGCCTGACGGAACGAGAGATATTAATTATCAAGCTGATCGCTGCGGGTAACTCTGCAAAGGAGGTAGCAGGGCAATTGGATATCGCTCCACGCACGGTGCAAAAGCATCTGGACAACTCACGACTGAAATTGGACGCGAAAAACACCACGCATCTGGTCGCGCTCTGCATCGCCCACGGCGTGTTTAAAGCATCGGCTGGTTGTGCAGCGTAAAACATCACTCCGAAGGGAAGACATCGGATTGCTCTGAAATGCGGGATCGTGACCGTCGGAATGCCGATTATCCTGCTCCGAAGCGCTCCCTGTCCCGCTTTAGTAGAACGTGGCGTCAGGCTTGTCTTAAAGCAGCGAAGCGATAGGACGAACGTCGCCTTCCTAAATCAGCGAAGCGGTAAGGCAAGCAAGAACGCGCGCGGAGCAGTGGCCGAGTGGTCGAAGTCGCACGCCTGGAAAGTGTGTATACGGTAACTCCATATCGAGGATCGGAATCCCTCCTGCTCCGCTGGACTGCAAGATTGCAGCTGAGCGCCGTGGGCCCAATGGGTTGTTACGGTCCGTCCGTCGACAAGACCGGAATGTGCCAGAGGATATGCCCCCGTGCAGATCGATACGATGCGGCCAAAACAAGGTGCATTATTTGCAGCCAAGGAGCCAATCGGTCGACCACGTCCCGCGAGCGAGCTCCTCGTCCGCCCGGAATTACAAGCATGTCACATGAAGCGGCTCCCTCTAGTGGGTAATCCGCAACAAGTTTGAGGTTGGATTCCGTCCGGAACTCAAGTCCGCCTACGCCCCAAGTCTGGATCGTGTAAGCAGGCATGCCGGCGCAATCACGAGCAGTCGTGAATGCCTCTGCAGGGCCGGAAACATCGAGTGCATTCACACCATCGACCAAAAGGATCGCAATCTGGTGCCGGATTTTCTTGCATTCTTGTTATCGCAAGTCGCCAGTGTCTGAAATGACGTTTTGTGGGCCAATTCAGACATCGCCAATTGTGATTAAAGAGGCGTCTGCTCGTGGATCAAGCGGTCTGTCGGCTTCTGTTGCACCAATCGCCAATGGCTGCCGGTCCGCTGCCGGCCCAGCTCGAGCCACCACTTAATGACGGACCTGGAGGTGGAAGCGGACAGTCTGGTTCTGGGTCGGTCCAACGCCGGCATCAGCCTTAATAATTCATTTGGCTGCGACTGCCTCAACCTCGACCAGTATATCTGGGTGAGTAAATGCAGTCACTATAGAGAAGAGCGCCGCAGGAGCATGTCCCATGATCCTCTCATCTCGGATATCTCGATAGGCTCTCACCGCTTCATCGTCCGCAACGGCGGAGAGAACGGTAAGCTTCACCAAATTGTCGGTCGTCATATCAGCCTCGGATAGGACGGCTTCTAAGTTGAGCATGGCCTGCTCGAATTGCGCTCGAAAGCCTTTGACAAATACTCCCTGACTGTTGAGGCCAAGTTGCCCGGAAACGAAGAGCATTCGCATTCGAGGGTCGACGGCAATTGCGTGCGAGTAGTTTGAAAATGGCGGGGCAATCGATTTAGGATTGATTTCATGTAGAGGCATCGCGCGACCATCCTAGAGTTAGCGCTTTGTGGCAAGGACTTCCGCTACTGCACCTTCGAGCCTTGCCACTAAACGTCCGCAACGGGTCGATAGCGGAACGTCCGGTTTGCACTGGTGCCCCAGTCAACGCCCATTTCATTCTGTCGCATTGCCTTAGCAAATATCGCCGCCAGCCGCTCGCCCGCACTGGACACCTTCGGTTTAACCAAGTCGCGGATCAATTCTGTCGGCCGTGCGGCTGGCACCTTGGCGCAGGCGCTGCCAGTGCGGCTCATTGCCCGCTTTCGGCTTCAGCTTTTCGCGCTCTCCGATATGGCTCAAATCGGACATTTTGCGGCCCTTTCAAAAACCATCAAAAACATGGAAAACATAGGTGGACATAGGCGAACGCCCGCGTCTGTTTTTACAGGCTTTTTATCTGTTTAAATGCGCCAAAGGCCGTTTTCCATCCTTCGCGCGGGTAGGGTCGCGAGTTCAATCCTTGTCGCGCCCACCATGGCTTTCATTGTCTCGGCGCTGTTCCATTCTCCCAGAAACAAAATCAGGGTCCGGGGCGTCTGCGGCTATCCGGCCTTGCGACCTCTTACAGGTTTAAGGTGTGACCGTTCTCGCCCACCTATTACAAGCGCCAACACCCGCTACAGATCTGCGAGCACTCTCTCGAACGCCTCCGCGCTTGCCTTAAGCCGGGTGAGATCGGATGGCCGCACAAACTCGAAGACGGGCACCTCGCGCAGGATGTCCGCGACCAGAGTGAATGCGTTCTGCTCAAGGCCCAGCGCAGAAACCAACGCAGGCCTGTAGATGTTAGCGCGCAGTTCGCGCATGGCCTCGGGCAACGGAAGCCTGCGGCAGTCAGGGCTTGTGCAACCATCGTCAAAGCGTAAGCGGAACACCGCGCCCAATGTCGCTTTTTCAGTGACCTGCGCGGGCGAAAAGGGGACATGGAACTTGTCGAGATCCCGGTGCAGCCGATGGCGCTCTTTGGTGTGGACACGCAGATGCCGGGCCGCATCCCCCCACAGTTTGATCCGGGGAAACGAGGGCGTGATCGCAATCGCGCCCTCGGGCGCCCGATCCAACACCACCACATCATCGCTCATGAAACCAAAGCCGCGTTCCACCAGCGCGGTCGTCAGCGTGGATTTTCCCGCGCCGCTCGGGCCGGTGATGGCAAAGCCGCGCCCTGCTTTTGTCACGAGGCCACAATGAAATGGAATGCGACCGGTGAGGAACACCCAGGCGCCAAAAGCCGAGCCGGTGACAAACAATCGCGCCTCGCGCTCGCGAGTTGCATCAAGCAGATCGACTTCGATGCATTCAGCGCTGCCAACGCGGATGCGAACCGTGTCCGCGATCTCGAAATCGACCACGCCATCGCGCACTCGAAAAATGCCAGCGTTACGCTCCTCTATCGGAACATTGGGGAGCGCACGCAGCTTTATGCGCAGATCGGGCTGCAGGAGCGAGGTGTCCTGCGCGTTGGAGATCGGCTCGAATTCGGGAAGCGCAAGCTCGGAGGCAACCAATTGTCCGTAAGCGCGCAGGTAATACATGATTGGCTGATAGCCAGTGCGCGACCTTTGTGAAAGGCAGATCAGGGCGCTGTGTTGCGAATCGAGATCAAGTTCCCTACGCCCGGGTGCGAGGATCGATGAGGACACAAGAACCGTGTTGGTAACGCGAAATCCGCGCTTGCTTGCCAGCGCTCTTCCCGATGGGAACACGGCGCTCCTCGTGATCGAGACCGGCCGCTATGTGACCTTTGACGAAACCGCGTCGGCAATCTGGCAGCGCACGCAGGAGCCGATTGCGTTTGCGGACCTGATCGCTTCCTTGCTCAGCGAGTACGATGTGGCCCAAGATGTCCTGGAACGCGACGTGACGAAAGCGCTGGACAAGCTGGCCGACATGCAAGTCGTGACTCTGGCAGAGTGACCTTCGTTGCGCGTCCAGGCCCGTTTGACAATTGCGCCACTTCCATTCCCGCCCGTCCAGCACCTCATGCCCTGGCGCACAATCCATGAGTGGCATCGGAGCGATTTTTTACCGCGACGGGCGACCGGTTGATCGCGGCGACCTGGAGCGCATGTCGCGCTCGCTGGCGATGTACGGGCCGGAGAACAAGCAGATCAGGACCGATGGCGAGGTGGGCTTTGCCTACACCCACTTCACCAACACGCCCGAAGCGCGCCTGGGCACGCAGCCGCTTGTTTCGCGCAGCGGGCAGTTCACGATGGTGTTTGATGGCCGCATCGACAACCGCGCAGACCTTGCCACGGCGCTCGGGATAGAGCCGCGCGAACTGGCACGGCAAAGCGACGCAGCTCTGACGCTGGCCGCCTGGGAGAAGTGGGGCAGCACCGGGCTGAACCATCTGGTTGGAGAGTTTGCCGCGATCATCTGGGACCACGAGGCGCGTGAGATCACAATGCTGCGCGACCAGTTCGGGCGGCGTCCCCTGCACTATCACCTGACCGATACGCGCCTGGTGGTCGCCTCCATGCCCAAGGGCATACACGCTTTGGGTGACGTCCCGCGCGAGCTTGACCGGGATCGGCTGGCCGATGTGTTGACACAGTTCGATACGGATTTAACCCGCAGCTATTTCCGCCGCATTCACCTGGTAGCGCCCGCGACCATCAGTCGCGTCGCGCGAGACCGCGAACAGCACACGAAATACTACGCTCTAAAAGACCATGTGAAGCCCGTGCGCTACCGGCGGGATGCGGACTATGTCGATGCAGCGCAAGACCTGATTGATCAGGCGATGGCCGCTTGCCTGCGCTCGCCGGGCGCGGTTGGCTCGCATTTGAGTTCGGGCATGGACTCCTCCTATGTCTCAGCCATCGCGGCGCAGCATCTTGCCCAGTCCGGCAAGCGTTTGTCGACATACACCTGGGTCCCGATGGAAGGCTTTGCCAAAGCGCCGCCGCCCGGAATGGTCTATGACGAATCCCCGGCAGCGCAGGCGATGGCGCGCATGTATCCCAATATTGACACCCACTTTGTCGGTCGTGACGCGCCGAGCGTTTATCAGTGGAAGAAGGAATATTGGCTGGCCGCTGAGAGCGTATCGCGCAACGAACTCAACCTCACGCTTGGCATGGAGGCGGCGCGGATGGCGCGTGATGAAGGCGTGAAGGTCATGCTGTGCGGCACGGTCGGGAACATCTCGCTGTCTTATGACGGTGCGGGCGTTTTGTATGAATTGTTGCGGCAAGGCCGGTTGGGATCGCTGATAAAGGAGATCAACGCCCATCCCAGCCCCCGCTCTCAATGGCGCAGCCTGCTGAAGGATTTGGCACCGGCGGGCCTGCTGCGGATGGTCCGCCGTATTCGCGGCACGGACGGCGCGTTCGACGACTTCATCCTGAGCCGCAGCGCGGCGACGGTTGAGGCGACGCGGGCGCGCAAGATTCACGAGCGCATGCAGGAGTTGGACTATTCCTTCGTGTTCCGCGCGGAAAAGGACGACAACGCGCAATGGATGACTTTCCTCGAACATTATAACGGCCCCGCCGAAGCCAGTCTGCTCGCGGCGATGCCTGCCCTGTTCGGCCAGGAGCTGCGCGATCCCATGTTTGATCGCCGCATTCTGGAATGGCGCTTTGGCGTGCCGCTCACGCAGTTTCGCCGGGATGGCCGAGGGCGGTATCTGATGCGGCGGCTGATGGCGGACAAGGTCCCCCCGTTGATGGCTGAGCAACAGCTGGGCCGCGGACTTCAATCCGCTGACTGGCACGCGCGGCTTGCGCCTGATCTCCACCGCATGCGTAGCGATCTGGAGACCTCGCTGCGCGTTGTAAGCATCAAGGGTCTGGTCGACTACGACAAAATGAACGCGTTAATCGACGCGCTTGAAGCTACCGACAACCCGATCAGCACCGATCAGATCGTTGACTATACGGTGTCTTTACCACTTGCCGTTAGTGTCATGGCATGGGCGGCTGAATTGTCCGGGGTAAACGCGCCGGAATAGCAGACGCGCTGGACAAATTGAGGCGGCGTGGTGCGACAAAGCCACATGGGATGCGCGCGATCCGAGAGCGCGTTCGCAACCGCAAAAACCCGTTGCAACCGCGGGGGCTAAGGGTTAGTGCGTAGTTAAAGCGCGGGGCGTTGCGACATGGAGTTAGACGAAATGGGTACTGCGACGAAGAAAGAGTGGAATACCCCTGAAATCTGCGACTTCAGCGTCGCGGAAATCACTGAAGGCGGCGGCGGCACTTCGCCTGAAGGGTTCTTCAACACCGGCGAGGATCCGGCTGGCTCGTAACGCTGCAAGCGGCGCGAGCGGGGCTTACGAAGGCGCGCTTGGAATCCCATTTCAATTGGCTAACAATCTGTAATCCGGCCACTTTCTGGCCGGGTTTTTTCGTGTCCCCTTCGCGTTGCGCGGGGCCGGAATGATCCTCGATGACGTTCAGCGACACGCCTTGGCCAAACCCGATGAGGTAGCGCTGGCGTTTTATGCAAGCAGTTCCGGCACGCCGCAAATCCTTACCTGGCGAGCGCTTTGGGATCGCCTGTCGTGCCTCGCGGCGGCCCTATCGGAGGGTTTCGGAGCAGGCGATCGCGTGCTGCTGGCCTTCCCCCAAGGCATCGAATTTCATCTGTGTCAGCTTGCCTGTCATTATGCCGGACTAATCCCGATCCCTGTCCCCCTGCCCAGCAGCGAGAGCGGCCAAGAGCGGCTCAGGGGAATTTC